>NZ_JBIUWN010000007.1:0-95687 GCF_044743485.1 Pseudomonas sp. NPDC087614
GTTACACCGGCGTAGAGAAGCGCCCAGAACATGAAGGCCGTGAGGTGATCTGGCAGATCGCTGCCCGCCGCAGTACGTACAAAAAGTTGAGCAAGTGCAGCGCGTTGTACAAAGCCAAGCGCAAGATCGAGAAGGCCAAGGCGCAGGTTCGCGCCAAGGTTGAGCACCCGTTCCGGGTGATCAAGCGTCAGTTCGGTTATGTGAAGACGCGCTTTCGTGGCCTGGCCAAGAACACTGCGCAGTTGGTGACCCTGTTTGCTCTGTCGAACCTGTGGATGGCGCGCAGACATTTACTGACGAATGCGGGAGAGGTGCGTCTGTAATGAGGGGAATGGCCGCCGCGAGGTGCTCGCGGCGGCCAGAAGCACCGAAATGAGCGGGCAATCTGATCGTTTTTGATCGGTCTACCGCTTTCAAAATTGGATGAGGTTGAAGTTGGCCGGAAATACAGGGCTACTTCAGACCATCCTTAATGCGGATTACTGAGGTTGCAGTAAGACGATGTAAGTGGACTTGCCGGAAATTTTTAACTCTTGATTACGGTTGTTGACACCCTTGAAATCAAAGCCAATCTGGTAATGCAGTTTTTCTGAGGTCGCTTCGATTGCTTCTACCGTGAAGGTGCCGCTTTTCGCTACATATGAGTATGAGGTAATGAAACCAGGAATAGTTCCGGTTTCAAAATAATAGGAATGCTCGAAAGGAAAGCCTGGATCGCCAACTGGATAAGTGCCGGATTTAATCGCCTTATCGAATATAAGCACCAGACCCTTTTTAGTGCGATGTGAATAATCCTGAGTATTTGCGCGAGTCACCAAAGCGATCAGGTCGCTCGCGGTGTCGGCTTCAAATTGAACAATTTGGCTCTCAAATTTTACGCGGTCTGAGACCGTTGCATATGTTTCAGCACTGACTGTGATGATGGGTTCTGCAGTGTTGGCAGAATTTGAGTTTTTGCTTTTGAAGAAGCTCATGGGATCCATCCTTGTATTAAACGGTGAGTTGGGGACGCCATGGAATGCTAGGATGGGTCAAATAAACAAACCACTGTCAGATCTGACAGGTTTTTATAATGTTTCGAGATAGAAATTGCACTTTTTAGTTAAGGTGTTCCGAATAGTCGACGTGTTTTGCCAAACGCTGAGGCTGCAATACCCCATTGTCCCAACCAATAACTGATGATGATCACGTACGGCGCCCCGTGGAAGGGCGATACGAAACGATCAATGCCGATCCGTTGAAGGCGAGGTCAGGCACCTGGGCCAAAGGCTGGGCGAAAATGCGATCGGGGTCTTTGCTCACGGCGGTTTCCGGCGGTGTCGGTGGAAAAGGCCGGCATTTTAGCCAAAGTGGCGCGGGGGATGCTTGGGTTGTCTGATAAACCGTGGGAAAGCGCCTTGAGGAAGGCTGAATGACCGGGGCCGAAGCGTATGGTTTGGTCATTCATTATTTAAAGCTGATTACACAGGTCGCAGTAATACGATGTAAGTGGAGTCGCCCGCGATTCTCAGTTCCTGATTACGTGCATTGACACCCATGAAATTAAACTTAAATCGGTAATGTAGTTTCTCGGGAGTAGCCTGCATGACCTCTACAGTGAAAGTTCCGCTTTTTGCATAGTAGTTGAAAGAGGTAGTCGCGCCAGAGATGACCCCCGCTTCACCGTAATAGGCCTTCTGGAAAGGAAACTCAGGATCAGTAACAGAGTAGGTGCCAGGCTCAATGTTCCTATCGAACGTGAGCCCAATGCTTTTTGCACTTTGATAGGTGGGACCCCCGGCGTTTGCATGAGTCACCAGCGAAATCTGACTACTCGCAGGATTGGCGTGGAACTCAGCAAATTGGCTGTTGAATTCGACTCGGTCAGTGATCGTGGCAACTGTTACAGCGCTGACTGTGATGACGGTATCCTCAGCGTTGGCAGCCGTGGCGCGTTTGGAAAAACTCATGAGATGCTTCCTTGTATTCAACGGGTGGTCGGAGATGACCACTGAATACTAGGGGAAAGGAGAAAATCCGAACAACTGTCAGATCTGACAGTTGTTTATAACGGTTTGGAATTATTTGCGGAGTTTATAGATATAAATTTTTACTTTAACCGTCCTTCGTATTAAACGCCGAGGCGGCAATACACCATTGTCCCAACCAGTAGCTGAGGATGATCACGTAGGGGGCTGGGTGAAATGGCGACACGAAGCGATCTATGCCGATCACGCTGTCGGAGAACACGAACGCCAAGGCACCGGCGGCGGCCAACAATGCCGAGCGCTTGGGCACATCGGTGCCGAGGCGGGCGAGGGCGCGCCAGAGCATGGCGCTGATCGCGGTGCCGTAAACAATCACCGGCACCAGCAAAGGCCCCAGCCCACTGGAAATCAGAATCCCCAGCAGCACCGCGCCGACGGCGACAGCGAGCACCAACGGCAACAGCGCCAGACGTTTGCAGTCGCTGAGGTAAGCCTTGAGATAAGCCAGGTGCGCGACCAGAAATGCACCGAGGCCGAACACAAACAAATCACCCGGCCAGGCCAGCAACACATCACCGAGCAGAGAGAAAATCAGACCGAGGCTGATCCAGCGCCGATAGTCGCTGGGTGGCGCGTCGTGCAGCCAGCCGAGCAGCGCCAGCACCGGTAACGGTTTGACCAACAGGCAGAGCAGCGCCGCATGGGTGCTAAGGCCATAGAGGAAGGTCACCGCGCCCATCAGCGCCAGAATCAGCCAGCCCACGATCAGTTCACCGATATCGCACAGTCAAAGGTTTCCACCGGCAACACTTCTGGTGCCCAAGGCTGTTGCGACGTCAGGCGCAGGCGCCCGGTGCCGGCAGCGAACGCCTGGAAGCGCCAAGTGGAAAGCCCGGCTGCACCGACGACGCCGGCATCTTCGGGGTTGCTGTAAACCTCGGGGCTGAGCGCGCGTAACACGCCACCGGCCGAATCCTGAATGGCCCAGCGATAACCGGTGGTCGGGTTGCTTGGCAGCATCACGATAAGGTTTTGCCCGATGGTGAGCCGCACGGGGCATTCGCTTTGTTTTTCCACGGTCACGTTATGTTTCGGCTGCGTGGCGCAAGCGGCCAGCAAGGAAAGGGCGAGGGGGACAAACAGGCGAGTGGGGGACATAAGATCGGCGGCTCCGGCGTTGGCGACGAACGGCGAGCATAACTGAAGGGCTAATGAGTTGCTAAACGCGATCGCCTGCCGCGTTTTGCAGCAGGCTGGTTGAGGGGGCGGGGCAAAATGCCTATTTTTTATTACCCCTCCAGATTGTAATAGCATTGAACTTCAAAGGATTCGTTGTTCATAGTGAAATTTATTGCAAAATTTCCACTGTAATGAAAGTTACCTTGTGTCACTACAGTGACACTGCCCTCGACGGGAGTGGCATGGAATGCGATGCCATTTACCAAGCCATAATATTCGACAGTTATATGTTCATGTGGGTATTCATACTTGCCGGGGGGCAAGAGATCTGAAGAATCATTGCCGGGTATGCGGTCGCGGAAGTGTATGTCGATCGAAGTCGTATTAAAGTTTTCGGTGGAATGCGTTCCTCTGAGCCTCATTCCACTCCTTGGTAAAACGTAGACGTTTGTAGCGACGAACTTTTCCGTTGAGTTGCTGAAAACGGCTTCTAATGTACCTGATGCCAATGTCGAGTCCGTAGTGTCCATGAGATTTCCTTGCGCCGTTTGATGGAACAGGAAGTTTTGCCTTAATTCATCGCGCTGGATACTGTAAAAGCTGACAGGTTTTTATTCTAATTTAAGATAGGTTTCCTCTGATTCTGGCATAACCATTAGCATTGCCAAACGCGTGCGTCGACAATGCTAATGTTGGCTTCTTTTAGCACAAGATGTCCGCCATACCCGCAAACCACTGGCTAAGTCCAAGGTAATGCCTTCCTTCAGAGGGGCCGGCATGTTGCCGCGGTTCGAACACCCGAAAGATCGAATTAAATGGGGAGAGTCATTTCATTGACCAGAAACGAGCCCTTTCCACTCACCACGCGAGCTTCATCGCCCAAGTCAGCTTTTGCAGTGAATTTGAAAGCCGTGACCACGAACTTGTGTTTGTTTGGTGAGATTTGCGTTTTTTCTACAGTCAGTTTGCTATCGATGATTTCGAATTGATGAGGACGTAATTCCTGTTGGAAAGTGCCAACGTCTACTGTTTCGGAATAATCAGAGATCGTCAAATCACCATTGGCTTTCCCAAAAGTGAATACCACCCTCCTCTCGGAACTGAGGCCTTTATCTTTAAAACAAATCAGGTGAAACCCTGGCCGGAATAAATCGGAGTGGTAGTCGAGCGCCTGAGTGGTGAAGCTTGTGAGGTTGTCCGATGCTCCTTCGGTCACGTCCTTGGTGATAATAGTGAACTCGCCATCAATGAAAACCGCTTTTTTTTCAGTACGATTTGCCATGAATATTGCCTCTGCCTGTTGACGGAGCAAGCAGTGTGGACGAGCGGGTGAAATCTGGGACCTGTTACATTTGACAGTTTTTTATACTATTTTGACTTGGTTTTTTTTCGGCTGCTTCTACCTGGTTATAAAGGCGAGAATAATAAGCCCGCGTTCCGACAGTAAAGTTGTTGATACTGGGAACGCGGGCTAATTCCGATTAAGCCCTGGAGCAGAGGAAGGTGGATGTTAGAACAATACCTTCGCCACATCCGCAAACCGCTTGGCGAAGTGCACGGTGATGCCTTCCTTCAAGTAGTCCGGCAGTTCCTCGAAGTTGCCACGGTTCGGCTCCGGCAAGATCAGTTCGAAAATCTTCTGTCTTCTTGCCGCAATTACCTTCTCGCGTACTCCGCCAATCGGCAGGACGTGCCCGGTCAGGGTCAGTTCACCGGTCATCGCCACGCCTTTTTTCGGCGCTTGATTGCGTGCGAGCGAGAGCAGGGCGCTGGCCATGGTCACGCCGGCGCTCGGGCCGTCCTTCGGTGTTGCGCCTTCCGGTACGTGCAGGTGAACGAAGGCTTCGTCGAAGAATTTCGGATCGCCGCCAAACGACTTCAGGTGCGAACTGACGTAGCTGTAGGCGATTTGCGCCGACTCCTTCATCACATCGCCCAGTTGCCCGGTGAGTTTGAAGCCGCGATTGAGCGTGTGAATTCGCGTGGCTTCGATCGGCAATGTGGCGCCGCCCATGCTGGTCCACGCCAGGCCGGTGATGACACCGGTGCCCGACAGCACCTGCTCATTACGGAACACCGGATGACCGAGCGAGGCTTCCAGGTCTTTGGGCCCGAGCTTGATTACCGCTTTGGGGTCGTCGATCAGTTTCATCACCGCTTTGCGCACCAGTTTGCCCAGTTGTTTTTCCAACTGACGCACCCCGGCTTCACGAGCGTAACCGTCGATCAAGGCCTTGAGCGCGCTGTCGCTGATGCTCAGGCTGCCCTTGGACACGCCAGCCTTCTCCAGCAGTTTCGGCCACAGGTGACGCTTGGCGATGGCGACTTTTTCTTCGGTGATGTAGCCCGACAGGCGAATCACTTCCATCCGGTCGAGCAGCGGGCCGGGAATCGAGTCGAGGGTGTTGGCAGTGCAGACGAACAGCACTTTCGACAGGTCCATGCGCAGGTCGAGGTAGTGGTCGAGGAATTCGACGTTCTGTTCCGGGTCGAGGGTTTCCAGCAGCGCCGAGGCCGGGTCGCCCTGGTAGCTCTGGCCCATCTTGTCGATCTCGTCGAGCATGATCACCGGGTTCATCACTTCGACGTCTTTGAGCGCCTGCACCAGTTTGCCCGGCTGCGCGCCAATGTAGGTGCGGCGGTGGCCCTTGATCTCGGCTTCGTCGCGCATGCCGCCGAGGCTGAAGCGGTAGAACGGTCGGCCGAGGGATTCGGCGATGGATTTGCCGACGCTGGTTTTACCCACGCCCGGTGGGCCGACCAGCAGCACGATGGAGCCGCTGATCTCGCCTTTATAAGCACCGACAGCGAGGAACTCGAGGATGCGATCCTTGATGTCGTCGAGGCCGGCATGGTGTTTGTCGAGCACTTTGCGCGCGTGCTTGAGGTCGAGTTTGTCCTCGCCGTACACACCCCAAGGCACCGAGGTCGCCCAGTCGAGGTAGTTGCGGGTGACCGCGTACTCAGGCGAGCCGGTTTCGAGGATCGACAGTTTGTGCATTTCTTCTTCGAGGCGTTTCTGCACCAGCGCCGGCAGGACTTTGCCTTCCAGGCGTTGCTCGAACTGTTCGAGGTCGGCGCTGCGGTCGTCCTTGGTCAGGCCCAGTTCCTGCTGGATGACCTTGAGTTGTTCCTTGAGGAAGAACTCGCGCTGATGTTCGCCGATCTTGCGGTTAACTTCCGCCGAGATTTCTTTTTGCAGGCGCGCGACTTCGACTTCCTTGCGCAGCATCGGCAGGACTTTTTCCATGCGCTTGAGCATGGGCACGCAGTCGAGCACTTCTTGCAGTTCGGGGCCGGTGGCCGAGGTCAGGGCGGCGGCGAAGTCGGTCAGTGGCGACGGATCGTTGGGGCTGAAGCGGTTGAGGTAGTTTTTCAGCTCTTCGCTGTACAGCGGGTTGAGCGGCAGCAGTTCCTTGATCGCGTTGATCAGCGCCATGCCGTAGGCCTTGACCTCGTCGGTCGGCTCGGTGGGCTGATGCGGGTATTCGACTTCGACCAGGTACGGCGGGCGGTGGTGTTTGAGCCAGGTTTTGATGCGCACACGGCTCAGGCCTTGGGCGACGAACTGGAGTTTGCCGTTCTCACGGCTGGCGTGGTGCACCTTGACCAGCGTGCCGTACTCGGGGAGGGCCTGGGTGTTGAAGTGGCGCGGGTCTTCCTGGGGGGAGTCCATGAAGAACAGGGCCAGGGAGTGATGTTCGGATTTGCTGACCAGTTCGAGGGTTTCGGCCCAGGGCTCTTCGTTGACGATGACCGGCAGCACTTGGGCCGGGAAGAATGGGCGGTTGTGGATCGGGATGATGTAGACCTTGTCCGGCAGGTTCTGGCCGGGCAGGGCCAGGCCTTTGCCGGCGGCGTGGTGCTCGATGTGGTCGGTTTCGGTGAAGTCTTCTGGGATGTCCGGGAATTCTTGCTGGTCGCTCATGGGGCACCTGCGCAATGGGGTATGGGTCTTAGATGGGGCAGGGCTTGGGTGGTTTCAATGGGGGCTGGTGTTTCTGCTTGTGTGTTCAGGGTTTTGACAGGGTTGGCATTTTTGACTTGGCGGCCTTTGGGCCGACCAAGTTATTGGGGGGATATCCGTTTCTGCGGGTGTTGCCACTGGCGGTTTCGCTCCTACAGCGAGTCACCTTTTCAAAACGCCGAAAAGGTAACCCAAAAGGCTTTACCCTGACGTACGGCCCTCGCTGTGGCTCGGGTTCCTTCGTTGCGACGGGCCTTGAGATCAAGAGCCTTGCTCGAGCTAACGCTCATTGTGTTGAGTGGGGCGGCATGCGCCGCGTTTGGGGTGTACTTGTTTTTTGTGGGAGCTGGCTTGCCGGCGATGGCGGCCTGATAGCTGACCAAGCTCTGGCAGGTAGCACGCATCCAAACTGTTGGAGCTAGCCTGCTCGCTGATCTGGTTTTCTGCCTGGATGCGTTTAAATCAAACCACGAGGGCTTGCTGACGAACGCGATCCGTTACCCTTCAATTTGTTCCAGGTCAGAGACGTCGATATTACCGACCACTTGATGTCGGCGATGGGTATCGAAATTCGTAAAAGTGAAGTTGAACGAGGCCTTGAAGGTTCCTTTGTTTATATCGAATTCTGATATTTCAAGATGCCCAGCGCGTTTATCACTGCTATAGCCTTTGGTGTGGCTACCTACTGTATATGAGAAGGAGGGCGGAACAGGAAGATTGTCTGGATGAAATTCATGCCGCCCCTGTTTGATGTCCGCTGCAAAGTCGAGCTGTATGCAAAAGGAAACGGTAGGGGAGTCCAGGTGTTTCGCATATAACGCAACCTTTTTTCCATCAGTGACAAATACAGTGGGTTGCCCTTTAAAACTGCTGATGATGTAGTTGTTGTGAATCGTAGCAGTCAGCTTGCCAGTTCCGGATTTCATGGCATTGTTCAATTGCAAGTCGTTAATTGACATGTTTTTGTCCTTCAAGTGAGTGAGATGAGCCAGCTCATTGTCCATTTGGCCGGGCAGCAAATGCAGGATCAACTCGATTGCAGATCTGATCAGTGTTTCAGACAGGCCACGTCAGTTCCTGCAGCAGAAAGAACCCGCTACCAGTGAGTTCACGCGTTTCTTCACCGTGGAGTGCCTTTGCGGAAAGTTTGAATCCATCGAGCGAGTATCGGTACAGGTTTGGATTGAGTTGGGTTACAACAATGGCTGAAGTGGTTGTCAGGTCATATTGATAAGTCTGGATACCCCGTGCGGTGACAACGCTTTCAGAGTAGCCAGAGATAGTGGGGGTCAGCAGCTTGCGAAGTGAGATCGAGACGGTTCTTTTGCTCGACAAAGTCCAGTTTTCCTGGAAAGAAAAATCGTATCCGCTCAACGGATTGAAAGACACAGATGTGGCTGTTGTCGTGTAACTGGCCAGATTGACCGGCGTACCGCCGATGGTGCCTTTTACTTCAATCGTGAGAGAGCCATTTGCGAAGACTGCTGGCGATGCCTTTGGATTTGTCATGGAGGCTTCCTTTGAATGATTCAGTTGGAGAAGGAAGTCTGAGAAAAAGGATAAAAACGGTGAACTGTCATATCTGACAGTTTTTTATACCGTTTTGCGATGGTTTTTATTGAGAGCGGTTATATAGGGGCAGATGATGACGCTTGGGCATACCTGCTCGCGAAAGCGCTGTGTCAGGCGCCATAAGCTAGATGGGCTGACGCCTTCGCGAGCAGGCTCGCTCCCGCTAGGGGGTTAAATGGCGTGCACAAAAAAGGCGATGTCCCTCACGAGACATCGCCTTTGTTTTACCGCCGATAAAACTTATTCCGGCAGTTTGTACGCAATCACATAGTCACCCATCTTGGTGCCCAGCGAGCCGTGGCCGCCGACAACCAGCAGGACGTATTGTTTGCCGTCCTTGCCGGTGTAGGTCATCGGAGTCGCTTGACCACCTGCTGGCAGACGCGCTTTCCACAACTCTTTACCGGAGTTGACGTCGTAGGCGCGCAGGTACTGGTCGAGGGTGCCGCTGAGGAAGCCGACGCCGCCGGCCGTCACGATCGAGCCGCCCATGCTGGGCACGCCGAGGGTGAAGCCGATCGGGATGGGCGAGCTGTCGCGGCTGGTGCCGTTCTTGCGTTTCCACACGACTTTGCCGGTGGTCAGGTCGATACCGGCGACGTAGCCCCAGGCCGGAGCCTGGCACGGTACGCCGAGGGGCGACATGAACGGGTGCATGATCACCGCGTAAGGCGCGCCGGTGTTCGGTTGCACGCCGGCGGTTTCGCTCTCGCGTTTGCTGCCGGCGGCGACTTGCGCGCGTGGCACCATTTTCGAAACGAAGGCCATGTAGTTCGGGCTGGTGAAGAGCATCTGGCGAACCGGATCGACCGACACGCCGCCCCAGTTGAACACACCGACGTTACCCGGGTAGATCAGGCTGCCCTGTTCGGACGGCGGGGTGTACTGGCCTTCATAACGCAGTTCCTTGAACTGGATGCGGCACAGCATCTGGTCGAACGGGCTGGCGCCCCACATGGCTTTTTCGGTCAGTTCCGGGGCCAGCAGGTTGAGGTCCGAACGGGCCTGGGTCGGTGCGGTGTGGTCGCCTTTCACGGCGCCTTGCGGTACCGGGATTTCGCGGATCGGGATGATCGGCGTGCCGTCACGACGGTCGAGGACGTACAGGCTGCCCTGTTTGGTCGGAGCGATCAGCGCCGGTTTCACGCCGTCGGCGGTTTTCATGTCGAGCAGGGTTGGCTGGCTGCCAACGTCCATGTCCCACAGGTCATGGTGGGTGAACTGGTAGTTCCAGCGCACTTTACCGGTGGCCAGGTCCAGAGCAACGACACCGGCGCTGAATTTCTCGGCGCCCGGGGTGCGGTCAGCGCCCCATTGGTCTGGAGTCTGGTTGCCCAGTGGCAGGTAAACCATGCCGAGTTTTTCGTCGACACTGGCCAGCGACCACATGTTGGCCGAGTTGCGGCTGTAGGTTTCGCCTGGTGCCAAAGGTTCGGTGGCGTCTGGCTTGTCGCTGTCCCAGTTCCACACCAGGTGCCCGTCGCGCACGTCGAAGGCGCGGATCACGCCCGATGGCTCGTTGGTCGACTCGTTGTCGGTGACGTGACCGCCCATGATCACCAGATCACGGGTAATCGCGGCAGGAGAGGTGGAGTAGTAACCACCGGCGGTGAACGGGCCGATGCCTTGGGTCAGGTCAACCACACCGTTTTTACCGAAGCCTTCGCAGATTTTGCCGGTGTCGGCGTTCAGGGCGATCAGGCGCGCATCAGCGGTTGGCAGGTACAGACGACGCGGGCAGGCCTGGGCAACGGCTTTGCCGGCTTCGGAAATCACCGCCGAGGCTGCGTTTTCAGTTTTGGCGTAAGCCGCTTCGTCGTAGTACGACACGCCACGGCAAGTCATGTGGGCGAAGCCTTTGAAGCCGACCGGGCTTTTGATCTGCGGGTCGAAGCGCCACAGTTCCTTGCCGGTGTCCGGATCCAGTGCCAGCACTTTGCTGTGCGCGGTGCAGGCATAGATCATGCCGTTGGCTTTGAGCGGGGTGTTTTCGTTGGTCAGCTCAACCGGGTCATCAGCGGTCGGCAGGTCGCCGGTCTGGATGCGCCAGGCTTCTTGCAGCTTGCCGACGTTGGCCGGGGTGATCTGCTTCAACGGCGAGTAACGATCACCGAATTCGCTGCGGCCGTAGGCCTGCCAGTCGCCATCAGGCATGGCTGGCGCGGTGCTGGTCATGTCGGCAGTGTCGCGGCCCAGTTCGCCGAAGGTTTCGCCCGGGTGGGTGAACAGGCTGGCCAGAGCGGTGACGCCGGCCAGAACCACGGCCACGGTCAAACCGCCGGTGCCCATCGGCGCAGGGCCTGCGAGCAGCAATGGACGACGCAACCACGGCAGCAGCATCACGAAGCCCAGAACAAACCACAGCGCCAGACGCGGCACCAGTTGCCACCAGTCCAGACCGACTTCCCACAAGGCCCAAACAGTGCTGGCGAACAGCACGATGGCGTACAGGCCCAGCGCTGCGCGACGTCGCAGCAGCATCAGAATGCCGGTCAGGGCGATGCCGATACCGGCCAGCAGGTAGTAAAGCGAGCCGCCCAGCATGCTCAGTTTGACTCCCCCGGCCAGCATGGCCAGGCCCATCAGTAGAAGCAGAATGCCGAGCAGGCTCGGTAGCAGACGGCCTCGACTCGAAGCACTTTCGGTGCTCATAGTGTGAATCTCCGTGACGTTTATGTAGTCCCGCGCTGTAGTCACTTTAGATGACGATTGGACGTGGGCATGGTTCAGATAAAAACTTGTCTGGCTAACTATTTTTTTCTGTGGGAGCAAAACCCCTCCCACAGGGGTACAGCGGTGTCGGTTAGAACGAGGACTGGATCTTGATTCCGCCGATCAGGGCGTCATCGACCTTGTCCACGCCACCCGGGTGGCGGATGTATTGCAGGTTCGGGCGTACGGTCAGCCAGTTCGTTACATGCACGCCGTAATACAGTTCGGCGCTGTATTCGGTGTCCTGCGGCGGCAGGAACGACGGGTCGTCGTAGTCGTAGACGGCGTTGGCGCGGTTGCTTGCTTCGGCGTTTTTACGCAAGGCCGGGTTGACGTGTACGCGGGCGAGGGCGAAACCGATGTCATCCTTGGCGCGCGCATCGAACGGGCCTTTGTAGGTGAGGCCGGCCTGCACGTAGTTGTCGATGGCGTTGGTTTTCTTGTCGTGCATCGTGCCGTTGGCGAACACGCTCAAGCCGCGGCTGTTATCGCTGGCCATGCTGGTGATTTGCTGTTGAACACCCAGCCACACGCCGTGTTTGCTCGACGCGCTGCGGTAGGCTTGGCCGCTGAGGGCCGCCGGTTGGCCATGGTTGTCTTTGTAGACGTCGGTGGCGTTGGCGTTGCTGTAGTAGTAACCGGCGCGGTATTCGCCCGGCAGGCCGTTGAGTTTCGGCGTCCACACCAGTTCAATCGGCAGGATCGCGCCTTGGGTGCCGCTGCCGCTGAGTTTGAAGCCGTTGCCGCGGTCGAGGTTCGACGGGTTCTGCTCGTAGGCGCCGACCTGTGCGTACAGCTCCGGCGTCAGGTGATATTTGACGCGCAAGGCCCACTGGCTGACCGGCCAGTTGTACCAGATGCCGCCGACCCAGTTGCCGACCTGCGAGCCGCAGAACGCCAGGTTCTGGAAGTCGCACGGGAAGCTGTTGAAGTCTTCGCCTTCGCCGAAACGACCGATCTTGATGTCGAGTTTCTGATCGAAGAATTTCTGCTGATACCACATCTGCGTCAGGCGCGTGGTCTGGCCACGGCCCCAGACTTCCTGAGCCGAGGTGAAGCCACCGACACGTGGATCGTTGATGCGGTCGTTGCTGATGTTGTTGCCGTTGCGTTTGGTAATGGTCAGCTGAAACTCGGTGTCGTCCCAGCCGAGGATTTTTTGCAGGTCCAGGTGCGTGCCCAAGCCGAACTGATCGCTGTAGCGCGCGGTACGGTCGTGGTCGTAGCCGCCGTGCAGGTTGCTGCCCATTTCACCGGTGTAATCGAGCTTGAAGTCGTAGCCTTTTTCCGAGAGTTCTGTGCGCGTGCCGTTCCAGTCACCGAGCATGTAAGGTGATTCACTGTCGAACGCGGGAGCCGCTTGGGCGCAGGTGGCGAGGCCAAGGGCCGTGCAGCCGCCGATCAGGCGCAGGGATGAGATAGCGCTGTCTCGGAAAAACGGAAAATCGGGCATAAAGGGGTCTTTCTTGATCTTTTTTGGGGGATGAGCTGAGCGCTACGATTTGACGCAGGCAGTGAAGCGATTCAGCGGAAGGGCGGCAGGATAATGATCTGTAACAAAAAGACAAAGGGGTTTTGTTGACATGGATCGTTTCCGATTCGGTAACAGTGCGTCAAACGGGCGCATGGCGAGTCAGGTCAAAGGCTGCGATCTTCTCGGGTTGGCCTACATTTGAAGCAAGCCCTTCCACCCGAACACCCCCTCGGCTAAGGTGCGCGGCTTCTGCATATTCACTTCGTCCAAAGGCCTGGCATGAACGAACACTCCCCCGATCCGCTGCACGGCGTGACCCTCGAACACATCCTCACGGCGCTGGTGGCCCACTACGAATGGTCGGGGCTGGCCGAACGCATCGACATTCGTTGTTTCAAGAGCGATCCGAGCATCAAGTCGAGCCTGACGTTTTTGCGTAAAACACCGTGGGCCCGAGAGAAGGTCGAGCGCCTGTACGTCAAGCTTGCGCGTACCAAGCGACCGCTCTGAGATGAACGCCTCGTTGCAGCGACGTCTGATCATTTTCGCTGCCATCCTCGGCTGGGCGGGGTTGGGCCTTCAGCTCTATCTGATTTTCTTCGCCCGTTTGAGCGTCAATGCCGGTTTGCTGGGTGGGCTGGTGAGTTTCTTCAGCTATTTCACGGTGCTGACCAACACGCTGGTGGCGACGGTGCTGACCTGTGCCGTCACGCCGCGTGACGGCGCCGCGCGTCGCTGGTTTCTGCAACCCTGGGTGAGCAGCGCAGTGGCAGTGAGCATCGCCGTGGTTGGCCTCGCCTACAGCCTGTTGCTGCGGCATTTATGGCACCCCGAAGGTTGGCAATTGATCGCTGACGAATTGCTCCACGACGTCATGCCGCTAGTGTTTCTGGGCTATTGGTGGTTTTGCGTGCCGAAGGGCACGTTGCGTTTGTGGCATCTGCCGTTGTGGCTGATTTACCCGCTGGTGTATTTCATTTACGCCTTGCTGCGCGGGCATTTGCTGGGCGCGTATGCGTACCCGTTCATTGATGTCGCGGTGTTGGGTTATCCACAGGTGTTCCTCAATGCCGGGGGGATTTTGGTGGGGTTTGTGGTGACTGGGTTGGCGGTGATCGGCATCGACCGCTGGCGAGCACGGTAGGTGCGAGCCTGCTCGCGATCGCGGTGAATCAGTCACTGTTTTATTGACTGACGCTGCGCCTTCGCGGGCAAGCCCCACACAGGGCGATGTCACTCTTCTTCAGAACCCTCGGCGCGCCAGTAGCCGACGGCTTTCACCAGCTTCTCGTCCAGCCCGTGCTCATCAAGCAGCACCCGGCGGATCTGCCTTGAGACCTTGGTCTGCGTCGCTACCCACGCATACAGATTGCCCTTGGGCACCTGCAATTGCTGGACGGTGGTTATCAGGTTGTCCTTGCCGCCCTCACGCAGTACCCAGATCACATTGACCTGCGCGGGGCTTTCCAGCACTTGTTGCTCACTGCCGTTTTCCACTTCGATCACCACCAGCGCCTTGCGATTGGCTGCCAGGCCTTCTAGGCGGCGGGCGATGGCGGGCAGGGCGGTTTCGTCGCCGATCAGCAGGTAGCTGTCGAAGATGTCCGGCACGATCATCGAACCGCGCGGCCCGCCGATGTGCAGGTACTGCCCGGGTACAGCCTGTTCGGCCCAGGTCGAGGCAGGGCCGTCGCCGTGCAGGACGAAGTCGATGTCCAGTTCCAGTGTGTCGGGGTCATAGCGGCGCGGGGTGTAGTCGCGCATCTCGGGCATCGGGCCGTTGTCCTTGCCGGCGCCGAGTTCCAGGGTTTCCAGCGCCGCTGCTTGTTCGGCGGTCTGGGGGAACAACAGTTTGACGTGGTCGTCCGTGCCCAGGCTGATAAACCCGGCCAGTTCCGGCCCGCCCAGGGTGATGCGGCGCATGCGCGGGGTCAGGTTGACCACCCGTAGCACTTGCAATTTGCGACGTTTAATTTCGTGCATCACGCGGTGAATGGTTTGCGTATCGACTGCGGTCATTCGGCTTTCTCCGGGGCAAGTTGAACGGCAGGGCCGTCGACGATGGCTTTGGCGGTGTCGTTGAGCAGGTCGCGCACGCGCAGGATTTCTTCCGGGCTCCAGCGTCCGTGGTGCAGTTGCAGGGCGTGGCGCAAGTTGTGCACCGCCTCGTGGATTTCCGGCGGGCGGTCATGCCCGCGCAACGAGCGCTTGCTGACGTCGATGCGCATGCGCACGCCATCGAGTGCAACGGCTTGCTCACTTAAAGACAAACGACCGGCGTCGGTCACGCTGTAACGTTTTTTTCCGGCTTCGGCGTCTCCCGCAATCAGGTCGCTTTCTTCCAGAAAGGTCAGGGTCGGATAGATCACACCGGGGCTCGGGCTGTAGGCGCCGTCGAACATGCCCTCTATCTGGCGAATCAGGTCGTAGCCGTGGCACGGCTGTTCGGCGATCAGCGCCAGCAGCAGCAATTTCAGATCGCCGGGGGCGAACACCCGTGGGCCACGGCCGCCGCGCTCACGACCGGGGCGCTTCTCGAAACCGTCGCGGCCGTCGCCGTGGTGGGAATGAGGGTCTCTCATTGCTGTCTTCTCTCGTCATGTTTAGATACAACTTAAGATATATCTTAATGATCGTGCAAGGCGTTTTTCCCAAGGTGACAGGTGTGTCTGACGAGCGGCTCTCATCCGGGAATGCAACAGGTCGAATGTTGATGCTTGCCCGGCGATCAATAACTTTGAAGTTAAAGTTAAGACTCTATTTAATCGAGTAACTATTCTAAAGTTCTAACTGAGCCCCGCTATATCTGGGCGATATTGCTGTATGGTTTTTTAACGTTATCTGTGTGTAGGTCGTAACTTACAGTCACTGTTTTGAATATCGTTTTTTTGTTCTTTTTTCTGGCGGGGCATGGGGTTGTTGAACTACGAACTTATAGGAAGTTACTTGCTTACTTTGCAGAGGGAACAGTCGATGATGCCCCGCATTGAAAGTTCAAGTTGATCTGGCTCAACTCCCGTGACGTTTGATTTGAACTTTCAATCCACTCCTTCTCAATAAAGAAAACAAGGTACTGAACGATGTTCAAGAAAATCGCAATCGCCGCTCCTTTGGCTCTTCTGGCACTCGGTTCATCGGGAGCGTTCGCCGCCGGTGAAGCTGCTCACTCCATCAGCATCGTCGCTCACGTGCCGACCAACGGCTTCTATGTCGTGCCGACCAATCCTGATCTGGTCAACAAGGATCAGGACATGAGCTATCAGCCAACTACCGGCAAGATGGGCGAAGTCAACGGTTTCTTCGATGTGCGCAACAACAACGGTTCGGTTCACGCGAGTGTAGACAGCGTGCCAAAACTGATCTCGGGCTCCAATGAGATCGCGCTTAAAGTCGAAGTCAATAACAAGACCCTGACCACCACCCCTCAGGAAGTTGTCGGTGAGGCAGAGTCGGACGTGAACTATCGTGCGCCGATCAAAATCAGTGCCATCGGTACAGCTTTCAACCCTGGCGACTACACCGGTGTTGTGGCAATGACCTTTGATGCCGTGCCACCGGTCGGTACGCCTTGATCGAGCGACCCGGCAACCGGCGCTGAGTTCTCCACAGCGCTGACCGACGGGGCAAGCCACTGGGGTTGTCCCGTCGGACTTCATCATTCGTAATCAGAGTAAGAGTTCATGTTCCCGATGACACCCATCGCGGCTGCGCTTGCGCTGTTGTTTTGTGCCAGCGTAGCCGTGGCTTCCAATTCCGCCGGCACGACGCCGCGAAGTCTGTTGGCCCAGGCCAAAGGCCTGCCGGCGGATTTCGAAGAGCATTTCTTTGATGTGCCTCTGGCTGTTCGGGCTGAACTCGATCGCCAGCCGTTGGGCGAAGCCATGGTGGTGTTGTCCCGCGACGACCGCATTACCTTGCTTGAATTCACCGACACCAGCGAGAACCGTTTCGGCCCTGCCGAGCGGGAAAAATGGGCGAGTTTTCTCAAGCCCGGCGTGCCTCTGGGCAACTGCGTCGGTTCCTGTCCGGATCAGGTGCTGGCCGTGCATTACAACCTGGAAAATTCGTTGGTCTCGATCCTCACCGAAAATGCCGAGCGCGACGTTGAAGCCAAGCGTTATTACGAACAGCCCAAAGACGGCAGTAACGGTTTGATGGTGCGCAATCAGCTCAACCTCAATGGCGGTCAGGGTCAGGATCTGGGCGGACGTTTCGGTCTTGAGGCCAGCAGCAGTCTGGGCAACTGGAGCCAGACGCTGAACCTGCAACTGGCGCGCCTCGGCGGGCCGGACGACAAGCTTTACCACTCTCTACACGAATTCCACACACAGCGCGAATTGCAAGGCAGTTTTTTTCGACTGGGCTATTTCACCCCCAATTCCGAAGGGTTGACCCGCCAGCCGCGTACGTTCGGCAACAGCCCAGACACGGCCGTCGGCGTGATGTACGGCAGCTCCGACAGTCTGGCGATCAACAGCCCGATGCCCAGCGTCTATCCGATCTACGTCACCGCCAACCGCCAGGGGTCGGTGGAGATCTATCGCGATGGCTTGCTGATCAACACGCAATCGGTGCCCGCCGGTTTGCAAACACTCGACACCCGGCCCTTGCCCGGCGGCATCTATGAAGTGGAAGTGCGGCTGATCGAAGACGGCCAGATCACCTCCACCACTCAGGAGCTGGTGTACAAGCCCAACAACTGGCGCAACCTCGATGAGCGCTGGCGCTATAACGTGTTTGCCGGTGAGGAAAGCAAGCTGCTGAGCAACTGGGACACCCAGTCCAGCGGCAGCCCCACGGCTGGCGCGGCGGTCAACTACCTGATGCACCCGCGGGTGATTCTCGGGCTGTCGGCGCGCCAGATCCGCGAAAAACTGCAGTACGGCACGTCCATCGACTGGACGCTGGCCAATCACATCAGCGTGTACGCCAACGTTTACAAGACCGAGGACTACGGCACGGGCCTGGATCTGCAAAGTCTATACAGCTACGGGGCCGGCAGTGTGGTGGCCAGCCACAGCCGCAGTTGGCTCGACACCACCAACACCTACGACACGCTGCCGGACGGCACGCGGGTTCGCCCACGCAACGTGTTTATCGGCCAGACCAGCAACTCGTCACTGGCAGTCAACCATCGGGTCAGCAGCAAGAGTTCGCTCAACGCCAGGGTCTCCCACAGTGAGGGGAACGTTGAGGGCATCGGACTGGATATGGGCTGGACGCAACGCACCGAACTGTTTGGCAGCGACGCCAGTTGGCGCTTGTCGCTGTTTGATCGCCCGGGCAGTTACAGCAGCGGCGATGCGCGCAATCGCGGGGTCGATCTGAGTGTCAATCTGGCGCTCGGTGCCCCCGGTCAGCAGATTACCGGCAGCATCGGTTCGCGCACGGCCCGTGACGGCAGCCGCGACAACAATGGCTCGATCGGTTGGCGCAAGGACCTGAAAGACCATGTGCTGCAAAGCGTGTCGGTGACGGCATTGACCGACACCTATGGCGTGGGGATGTCCAGCCTGGCGAACTTTCGTACCGACGCGGTCAGCGGCGACGGTTTCATTCAGCGTTCGTCCTATAGCGGTAATTTTACCGGTGGCCTCAACGTCGATAGCACGCTGGTGGTCGGCGGCCAGCAGATGCTCATGACCAGCCAGAGCGAAATGCGCGGGGCGGGGATGATCGTCGATGTTGAGTCGGACATCGATGACGTCATCTTGCGCGCCGACGATTACGTCGGCGGCAGCGCGGTATTGAAACCGGGGCGCAACTTCATTCCGATCACGGCCTACCAAAACAGCTCTGTGGGTTTCGATTTCGAAGGCAATCACGTCCCGGCAGCCACCATCGAGCCGGCGCGCACCCGTTATCACCTGAACAAGGGGGGGGTGGGTTACAGCAAGATCCGCGTGATGAAAACCCTGACCGTGCTCGGCCGTCTGGTCGACGGGCAAGGGCGGCCGCTCAAGGGGCACCATGTGATCAACCACGCCAGTCGCGGGGTGACGGAGGTGGACGGGTTTTTCTCGATGGAAATGAACGCCGGCTCGCCGACGCTGCAAGTGCGTCGCGATAACCAATTGCTCTGCCAGTTCCGGCTGGAAGAAAACCAGCATCGCCGCGAAAACAATGTGCTGATGATCGGCGATTTGCGCTGCACACCGGACACCCTGGCCGATGTGAACTCCACCGAACAGAAAGCGGGTTGATCCCTATGAAAAAATCCACATGCCTCTTGGGGTTGTGCGTGGCGCTGGCCCTGCCGGTGGTCGAGGCGGCCAGTCAGGAGATCCGGGCGTTGTTCCAGCCTGACCCGTCGCAGCCGCGCAAGAACGTGTTCCTCAACAAGACCGCCAACAGTGGGTACTGCGCCGACTACCCGGATCAATGTGCGGAAAACTCGATGTTCAGCATTCGATTACCGATCCGGTTCAATGCCCCTTTCACCCTCCCACCGAATTGGGGGATTGGAATAAAGGCGCCTGCCAACTGGCGCCCATTGACGGTGACCAATAGCGAGACGATGGAAACGGAAATCGTCGAAGTGCGTATCATCGGTGTCGGCTCCAACTATGTCCTGAGCCAGCCGGCCCACGAACTGGTCGGCGTGAGCGACGTACTGCTGGGCCATCAACTGCTCTGGGAAAGCAGCAGTTGGGTCAATGCGTCCCCGCCCTGCCAGTACAGCGGTGTCGGCGCTTACACTCCTGCCACCTACCGGTTTTTCTGGAAAACACCCGTCGAGGGATACTGCACCAAGAAGTCGTTGGCGACCATTCCATCCATCTACTTCGATACCCTCGACTTCGCTTATGAACTGCGCACACCCAATCCGTTGGGCATGTCATCGGGTCTGTACACCGGCTCACTGACCTACAGCCTGGGCAATGGCGGCGATTTCGATATAGGGGGCGGTTTTCAACCGGACGACTCCAGCCTGACCCTGGACTTCGTGCTGGACGTGCAGCACACCCTGAAGGTCGATCTGCCACCGGGTGGCGATAAAGTGGTGCTGGAACCCGAGGGAGGGTGGACGCGCTGGATCAACAGCGGGCACAAGCCATCCAGCATTTTCCGCGATCAACTGTTCTACATCTCTGCCTCGTCCCGGTTCAAAGTCATGATGCTGTGCAACTCCTACGGTGGTTCACGGTGCATCCTGCGCAGCCCGAATACCAATACCACCGAAGTTGAAACGTTCCTCACGTTGCCCCCCGGGATCAGTGGTCCCGGAGGCGGAGACGTCAATCGGGTCATGTTGCTTTACAACACATGGATCGGTCCCTTCCAGCCGCAGATCTACCTTGAGCGCAAGGCCGGTTCTTTGCGTTTTGCAATGCCCAAGGACGCCATCGACTTTGTCTTGCGACCCGGTGTGAATGACACCTTCACCGGCAACATCACCATCATCTGGGACTCGGAAGTGTGAGCACCTCCGGCAGGCGATTTTCATTTTTCATGGAGCTGAAAACGATGAACCGTGGTTTTTTGCTGGGCGTGCTCAGCCTGTTTTGCCTGACGGCGCAGGCGGGCCCGCAGATCAATGTCGGCACTGTGTACGACTATCTCGATGCTGATAAAAGCACCTACCTCAAACGCGTGTTCAACAGCGGCGACGCCACGGCGTTCGTCAAGATCAACGTGCTGGAAATCGTCTACGACGCCGAGGGCAAGCCACAGGAAATTCCTGTGGCGAACGCCGCCGACGGTGCCTCGCGCAATGGCTTGATGGCAAGCCCCGCGCGGTTGATCGTGCCGGCCCAGGGCATGCAGGGCACCCGCTTGCTGTATATGGGCGAGCGTGATCGCGAGCGGTACTTCCGAGTGCGTTTTGTGCCAGTGGTGCCGGAAAAGGAAGACGAGTTCACCGTCACCGGCGAAGAGCGCGAAGACTACAAAAAAGCCCTCAAGGCCGGGGTCAATGTGATGACCGGATTCGGTACGGTTTTTTTCGTGCGGCCCAAAGATGCGCGGTTCGCCACTGCCATCAACGAAACCGACAGTCGCTACGAATTGCGCAACGACGGCAATACGGTGTTGGTTGTCGACGAGTTCAAAAACTGTTCACTGACCAAGGAAACCGACTGCGGCGCGACGACCAAACACCATGTGCTGGCGGGCAATAGCTTCGCCTTCGACAAGGAGAAGGGGCGTGAGTATCGCTTCTTTCTGATCGAGGGCGCCGACAGGAAAGCCCTGAAAGTTGTGAGCCGCTAGGCCTGCTTTTCATTGACGCAACGGGTAACCGACATGATCAAGCAATATACCGCCGCCGCGCTGATGGCCACGGTGGCTCTGGCCGACTCCACGGCCTGGGCGGCTAGGGAAATACGCACCTTTGAAGTGTCCCTGACCATCCCCAGTCGGGCGTTTTACATCATTCCGGCAGAGCCGGACTGGATCCACCGCCCGCAACGGCTCGCATGGGATTATCCGAGTTCGACCCTGGGCAGCCTGCAAAAGAATTTCGATGTGCGGCACGACAACAGCGCGATTGAAGCGCGCCTGGAGGCTATTCCCTACCTGTCCAATGGCCGACCGGGTGAGGAGATCGGTCTGCGGGTCACCTTCAATGGCGTTGAATTGAGTGCGCAGGTGACGCCGCAGCAGGTCCTTTCTCAGGAAGAAGCGGCCGCGGGCAAGCGCGTGGCGCTGGTGATCGACCCGGTTGAACCGGCCGGTGGCTATCGGGCCGGGGATTACAGCGGCAACGTGTTGTTGCTGTTCAATGCCCGCGCGCCGGGTGCGCAGGCAGACCAATAAAAAGAGTTCAGCAGAGGCGGGGCGACGCATGAAGAGGTTCTGTGGGGTGGTATGGATGGCGGCGTTGAGCATCCCTCAGGCGCAGGCGATCAATCAGGAGATCCGTGCGTTGTTCCAACCGGATTCTTCCAGACCAGACAAGATGACGTTCGTCAACAAAACGCCGAACAGCGGTTATTGCGCCACCTATCCGGGCCAATGTGAAAATAACGGCATGTTCAGCATCGAATTACCCATACGTTTCAGTTCTACCCGCTACGTAGGCATCTTTGATTGGGCGGCAGTAAAGGCCCCCGCCAATTTGCGGCGGCTGACCGTGACAAACAGCCAGACACAGGAAACGCAATCTGTGGAAATACGCATTACCGGCATGGGCTCCAGGTATGTTTTGAGCCATCCGGCTGTGCGACTGGCCGGCGGCAGCAATGCACTTGAAGGCCATAGCAGGTTATGGACCACGGGTAATTGGGTACAAGCAATACCTGCCCCTTGCTGGTACAGCGGCGAAGGCGCCTACGAGGAGGACAGCTGGCGGTTTTTCTGGAAAACCACGCAAGAGGCCCACTGTTTTAAAGTGCCGGCGTACCACATTCCGTCGATGTATTTCGACAAGCTGGACTTCGCCTACGAGCTGCGCACCCCCAACCCGTTAACCATGTCTACCGGCCGTTATACCGGTTCGTTGACTTACAGCCTGGGACCTGGAGGGGATTTCGATATGGGCAAACTGTTTGAGCCGGACGACAGCAGCCTCACCCTCGATTTTGTGCTGGACGTGCAGCACACCCTGAAAGTGGATATTCCACCCGGGGGCGACAAAGTCGTACTGGAACCGCAAGGCGGCTGGCAACGCTGGCTGGACAGTGGACGCAAGCCTTCGCGCCTTTACCGCGATCAGATATTCCATATCTCGGCGTCGTCGAAATTCACCATGAAGCTTGAATGCGAGCACCGTCTGGGCGTGGGCTCGGGTTGCGCCATTGCAGACGGGCAGGGGTTTGCAGGCGGGGTGGACGTCAGTGTCAGTTTGCCCAACGGCTTGACCGACAGCGCCGGGCAAGCGGTCACGCGCAAGCGCTTGGGGATCGAGGCGACAGCACCGTTTCAACCCGGCTTCTATATCGATCGCAAGCCGGGAACCCTGCATTTCGAAGTGGATGAACAGCAAACCCACTGGATGATCGACAACGCCCAAGGCCGAATTTACAGGGGCAATATCACGGTGATCTGGGATTCGGAGGTGGGTTAGTGCGCATCAGTTGGCCAGCCCCGGGCTCAGGGCTGGCGCCTTGCGAGGGTCAATGGCCGATGCTGGTCAACGCTTCGCGGGTCAATTGTCTGGACAGTTCGTTACGCGAATAACCGATATTGTTCAGCAGTCGGTCGTACCGCGCCTGACTCATGGCCTCGCCGCTGAAAATATCCGCGTGAGGAATGTTCAGTTGATCGGCCAGGGTTTCCATCTTTCGTATCAACGGGTTCATCTGCGTCTGGGCGTTGGCATTGGCGTACTCCGCCTGTGCCAGGCGCAACTCATCCAGCAGGCCCGGTTTTTCCTCGAACCGCAGATCATTGCGCTCATATTGTGTCGGATGGGTTTTGCGCAAATGGCGTTCCCAGAAATCATCCCCGTTGGGGTCAATCATGCCGTCGACCAGTCCGTTGCCGCTTTCGCGCAGCTTGAACGAGTCATAGGCCGCGTCGATCTTCGCCTGGGTAACGCCTGATCGCTGCTGGTAAAGCATGCCTTTTGATTGCCAAGGCAGCTCCAGCCGTTCCGCCAAGCCGGTTTCATAGGCCATATGGATTTCAAGATCATCCGGCGCACTATTGTTCGACGGATCGATCAGATGCTGTTGCGCTTGACGGCCGATTTCTTCTCGAGCGATATCGCCGACGATGTTCAGGCGTGCGCGGCTGCGGGCCAGTCTCGCCAGTTTTTGGTCAAGCACAAGGGCCGAGGCCGGCTCGGCATAGGCCTTCGAGACCAGCACTTTGATGCCCATGGAGTTGAACAGATAGGCACCGCCGTCGCGGCAGCTATCGGGCTCTCGGGCTTGTTTGAACAGTTCTTCACGCAGGTTGGAATCCAGCGCGGCGGCATCGATCATTTCCCAGACACGCCGGGTCAGTTGCTGACGTGATTGCGCGTTTTGGTAATCGGCGGTTCGCCTCTGTCGGGCAATGACGGCAAAAAAATCTTCGGCGTCAGGCTCGGCCATCAGATCGTGCCAGGACTCTTCGCGGTACTTGCTCAAAGACGAGGAGGGACCAAACGCGTCCGGTTCACCGGGAAACGATTTCCAGTGGCTTAGCTCGTTTGTGGCCGCCGGAAAATCGGTCTGCACAAAGGCCAGCCCTGTGGATTGACGATAAGTGCCATAGCGTACCCGCTCCTCATTGGAAAGCCTGGCCGTGTCGAAACGCGCGCGACTGAGGATAAAGGCCTGATCGGAACCCGGTGTGACTTCGGGCAGGGTATTGATCGGCGTATGACGCATATCCAGCATGAAACCGCGGGGACGATGCTTGTCCACCGAGCCGACCTTGAACAGGCCTTCGGGCCAGGACTGGATATCGGTATTGGCCAGACTGAGGTCATTCAATCGATACATCCGCCCGACATCGGGTGGTTGGCGCAACGGGTTACCGTTCAGGGTCAGTGATCGCAGGCGAACCAGGCCGGCGAGCTGTTCATTTGAACGCACGGTCAACCTGATGCGGTTGTCGGTCAGGTCCAGACTCTGGAGGTGACGCATTTCTCCGATGGTGGGGGGGATCTGCGTCAGGTCACACTGACGCGCGCTCAATTCACGTAGCTTGGGGAAGCTGCCGAGCACGCCATCGGACGATGTCGAGAAACGCGTTTTATCGAGTTTCAGCGAAGTGATCTGGTCAAGATGTTTCTTCATCCCGGGCCGCCTGCGCAGATCGCTCCACCAACGATCAAGGTTGGGCCGCGAAAGCGAGCTGGACAGGTCCAGCGAATAGCCTTGCTCTTGAGGGGGGCTGTGCTCGGCAAAAGAGTCGTTTTGACGCTCGAAGCACTCAAGCAGCCGTTCCTCGATATGCCGCCCGCCCTCCTGCATGTACTGCGTCGATATTCCGGGGATCGCTTCTCCCGACCCATCCACGTCGGGCGGGTAGCTTTCCCGCCAATTCTGTATCTCTGTGCGCAATTGCTCGCGTTCGCTTTCCAGGTGTTTGATCGTGTCAGCGGGATCGCCATTCTTGCGCAGCTTTTCGATGAACATCTTCGCCTGATGCTCAGACATTTTCGGGTACAGCTTTCGGACTTTCTGTTCCGGTGTGTTTTGCGCCCAGGGCCATGGCCAGCGACCAGTCAGCGTTTCGGTTTCAACACTGGCCACCCGACGAATCGGTGGTTCGGCCATCACGCTGCGGCGCTCGGCCGGCTCGGCGGATGTTTCCATCAGCCACTGTTTGAGCCGTTGACCCTGACCTCGCCGGTATCCCGCTGCCTGCAGTTTTTCGTCAGGCAGGGCATGCAGGATCGACTCGTAGAAGTCGTCGGCTTCATGCAGCGTGCGATTGTTGGCGTCGAGCACTTCATAGCGGCCATGTTCGTCACGAACCAGACGTCTGACGGTGGTTGCATCATCCGCGCCGACGCTGCAGCGCAACGGGCCGTCGTAGCTGCCGTCGTGCACGTCTAAACGCACATCGGCAAAAGCGTCGGTGTGGAACTTGAGGGTGTTGAGCGCCAGTCGCTCGGTCTCCGGGAGCATCCATTGCTCTCGGAAAAAACCGTTATAGGCGCGGGCGGTGGATGCTTCGAAATCCAGCTCCCGCGCTTGCGCCTTGAGGCGCAGTGGCAAATGGTTTTCGTCGGCGATACGTTGCAACTCGGCCGGGTTCGCCAGGGCCACGACCTTCTCGGCCAATGGCAACGGGAGTTGCGGGAATGTTTTTTGTACGGCGCGGATATCGGCCTTGTTTGATTTTTCACCCACCTGATACAGGTAGTTGGAGACATCTTTGTGACGCGTGTCGACGGCATCGGCGAGCAGGTTACGCACCGCTGTTGCCCGATCGCTGAGAGGGACGTCACGACCGAGCAGTTGTTTGAACTCGTTATCGTCGAGAAAACGTGCCAACCGTTCCGGCAGTTTGCCCCAGGTGAGATCCGCAAGGCTGATGCTCAGGGTATCGGCATCCGCCGCATTGGCATCGCCGTACGTACGCACGTAACCCTGCAGATCGGCGCTTTCATACACCTTCAGCGCCTTGGTGCGTGGCCAGCCTGGCTGGCTCGTCAGCAGCGGTTCGAACCAGACGGCCTGCGGGTCGATGGGGCGGCCATTGCGGATATTCGCACTGGCGACTTGGGCATCGTCGTAGGCACTGAAACGCCTGATGGTGTCGGTTAGCAGCGGCGGCGGTGCCGTGTTATCGATGTGCATTTGGCGCAGTTGGTTTTCGTGCGTGCCGCTGATCACACGGATCTGTTCGCGTTGCACCGGCGAAAAGCCTTCCACGCTGTGTCCGACACGACGCATCAACGTCGCAAAGTCCCAGTCGCGCGGGTTTTCTATTTCCTGCACCCAGGCACCGTGACCGTTGTGTTCGATGAACGGTTTATAAGCGTTTGGGCGTGTCGGGTGCTTGATGCGATGGGTCTTGGACGTCGGTTCGCTCGATGCTTTTTCGACCGCGTAGAGTTTACGTTCCAACAGCAAGATCCTTTCATCGCCGTACAAATGCAGGCCATGCTTGTCGGGTTTCGCGTCGGGTGCCAGGCTGATGTCGTTGCGCTCGTAAGGCTTGATGTCGGGATGCCAGAGGCTGGGTTTGCCATTGGGCAGTTTCACCGGTTTCATCTCGTCCACCAGCGATGACAGCTTGACGCGAACGACCTCGCCGATTTTTGCGCCCGAGGCAAAGGCTGCCAGTTGAATGATGTCTGTCACCACACTGATCAGATGCTCGCCGGCTTCCAGCGACTGCCCTTGGGCCAGATCGACAATCCCCTCGATAACGTCGGTGGCCAGTTGGTAAACGGTGTAAGCCAGCATCAACTGGCCCAGCACCGGTACAAACGGTGTGACGACCAACAGCGCGACGTTGAGAATGTCCGAGAGCATTTTCTGAAAATTTTCCCACCAGGCCCAGCGCGCCTTGCTGTCGGTGTCGGCGGTGGAGACGGCTAACTCCCGGGCATCATTCAGGATCTTGTTGAACTTTTGTTGATAGAGGTGCCGCCAGTAGTTGCCTTGCAACTGCACACGATCAAATTGCAGGTTCGGGTTGTCCACCGGGTCCTGGCGCCATGGCGGTTGTTGGTCGGTCGGATCCTGGCGCGGGTGATACCGATAAATGAACAGCCGTTGCTCCAGTTCGGCAAAGAAGTGCCCACGCTGCTGCTGATCGACGAAATCGCTGAAGAACTGGCGATACGTTTGCTTGGTTGACTCGATGTATTTGTCTTCGCGCAACTGGCGGGTCAATTCTTCCTTGAACGCCTTGAGCGAGTCGTACTCCTTGAGCGGATGATCCGGATCATGGGGGACATAAACGATCACGCGTCGAATCCCGCGGTTGTCGCGCACCGCATGGATGAGCAGCAGAATGCCGGTCAGCCGGGTGCCGAGAATCGACAGGTCGCAGCACAACATGGCGCGG
The DNA here is from genome assembly GCF_044743485.1 of Pseudomonas sp. NPDC087614. Classification (NCBI taxonomy): domain Bacteria; kingdom Pseudomonadati; phylum Pseudomonadota; class Gammaproteobacteria; order Pseudomonadales; family Pseudomonadaceae; genus Pseudomonas; species Pseudomonas sp. NPDC087614. The sequence continues at coordinate 27,272 of NZ_JBIUWN010000007.1, forward strand.
CCATTGAGCAGCAGTTGCGGTTTGTCTTCGGCCAGGTTCAACAGCATTGTGCAGGTGTCGACCTGGATGTCGTTCTTGATCAAGGCCAAGTAAGCCGCGGCGGCGAGGGCGTCTTGCTGGCTTTGTATCACCCTGGTTTTCAGAACGGCTTCTGCCACCGGCTCGCCGGGCAACAGATACCTGTGCAAATGCTTTTTATAACGGGCGCCGATGTCCAGATCCCGGCATAGGGTCTGAAACTGGGCGATGGACATGCTGTGTCTGATGGGCAAGACGTCGAACAAACCGCGTTCATCGGGTTTGCTGATGTACTCCGAGCCGCGATCAACCGTTTCACTTTTGGCGAAGTTGTGTAGCGCGGCTTCCAGCAGGGAAACCGTTCGACTGGTCACTGCACCCGAGAGCTTGATCGTGTACCAGGGCTGGTCTTTGGGCATGTACAGGCGCAGGTAGGTTTTCTTGACATCGAGATTCAGGCCATGGCGCCGTTTGATTGCGGCCTTGAGCAACGGTTCGGCGAAGGCGTGCAGATCGGTTTTCGCCAGCAGGTGGTCAACCGGGTTTTGCGAGGCCCAGGCCTTGAGATTGGCGGCAGCGAGTTTTTCCAGCCAGGTGTCTGGCGCCGTCAAGTACCAGGGTTCGATCTTCAGTGGCACGGCTGCCAACGCTTGGCCCCGTGCGACGGTGGCGCCTTTGAAACTGTCGCTGACGGCAGACTTGATGAATTCGTAGTGCCGACCTTTTTCTGCGTTTTCGACAGACTCGGGTATGGGAGACATGGCCAATCATCCTTGATTGTTTGAGGAGTGATCAGACTACCGGCGCAAGGCCAAAACAAAAGTTCAAAGTTCAGGAAGCAAACGGCGCTACGGGGCATCAACCCGACGAAAATTCGAATTCGAAAAATACATAAGTACCACCCGCCGTGAAGAAAAAACGTCACGCTGAATCGGAAACGACTGACACGATTTGTTACCTCGTCTTCAGGCGTTCCGGATTGATCATCGCAACGTTTGTGCTCTGTGCAGGGTGGCATTGCAAGTCGCTGCCCGGTTGCAGATACGGGGTGAGGAACGGTGCCATGCCCTTGAGTACCTGTACTGGCAAGGCTGAAGTGAATTTGAAGTTTTCTGCCGAAGGCCCCGGAACGTACGCGGTGAGGGTGCCGAAATGGTGATCGCCGATGTAGAACACGAAGGTCGCCGTGCGGTTGATCGACTTCGAACTGAGGATGCGTCCGCCCGAACCGATGGCCTCGATGCGGTTATCGCCTGTACCCGTTTTGCCGCCCATGGCCAGCGGACTGCCATCGGCCAGTTTGAAACTGCCGGAAACACGTTTGGCCGTACCGGCGTCCACCACCTGTGAAAGCGCTTCGCGCATGGCGGTGGCAACTTGCGACGGCATCACCCGTTTGCCGACATGCGGGTCATTGATCAGCCGGGTTTCATAAGGCGTGTCGGCAGCAAAGTGCAGGCTGTCGATGCGCAGGGTCGGCATGCGCACGCCATCGTTGAGAATGGTGCCGATCAACTCCGCGAGCGCTGCCGGACGGTCGCCTGAACTGCCGATGGCGGTGGCCAGCGACGGCACCAGATGATCGAACGGGTAGCCGACTTTTTTCCAGCGCTGGTGAATCTCCAGGAAGGCTTCGATCTCGAGCATGGTGCGGATGCGGCTGTCGCGCGCGCCCTTGTGCTTGCTCTTGAACAGCCAGCTATAGACTTCCTGGCGTTCGAAGTGGCTGGCTTTGACGATCTGACTGAACGTCGCGTCCGGGTTGTTCAGCAGGTAACCCATCAGCCACAGATCCAACGGGTGAACCTTGGCGATGAAGCCCTGGTCCGGGAGGTCGTAGCGGCCCGGGCCATAAGCGTCATAGAGCCGGATCAAGCGATAGTCGGTGAGTTTTACAGTGAGCTTGGCGTCCTTGAGGTGCGAGCGCACGAAGCGGTTGAAGTCTTCCTGAGTCGCGTTCGGCAACAGGTAACGGTGTACGGCCGCCATGCGGATCGGGGTCGGGCGCATGCTGTCGAGGAAGGTTTCGAGCCGCGCCTGGGTGTCTTTGTTTCTGTACCTCTTCCAGAACTTGAGCAAGAACGTTGTACCTTCACGGTCGGCAAAGCTCGCCAGGTATTCCTGACGCCTTGGGTCGCGGTCGTCCTTGAGCAGTTCGGCGCTGCTGTTGGGACCGGAGTAAGTGGTGTAACGCACCACATCGCGCATCAGACGAATGAACGGCAGGTTGATCGACTCGCGCAGGGCGTCGCGCAGGGTCGGCATGCGGCCGTTGTCTTCCTTGCGAAAGTTATGAAAAACGTGCAACCCGCCACCGGTGAAAAACGCCTCGCCGGGGCTGGCCGAGTATTTGCGATCCAGCGCTGCACCGAGCATTTTCGAGAGGTCGTGGTCCTTGTTCTGGATCAGGTAATCGATGGCCCATTGGCTGAGGCGATCCTGGTCGGGGACGTCGACCTTTTTCAGTTCCGGCACGCTCAGCGCACCGTACTTGTCGTGCAACTCGGCGATGATTTGCAGGTACGTGGTGAGCACACGCATCTTCGCCGTCGAGCCCAATTCGAGTTTGCTGCCTTCGTTGATGTCGAAGGGCTGGTCGGTGCTGTCGGTCTGCACCCGCACTCGCGAGCCGTCGGGGGTGAGTTCGAGCAAGGTGAAGCTGTAGCGCACCTGAGCAGTGCTGACAGGCGTCAGCAGCCGTTCACCGAGCAGGCCGATTTCAGCGGCATAGGCCGGGTCGGCGAGTTTTTTCAGGTAAGCGGTGACCTGGGTTTGCAGGTCGCCTTGCAGCGTGCTGGTGGCCGAGAGGTCGAGGCGGTCAAGGTCGTACAGCGAACGATTGAGCATCGCGGCCAGGCGGCTACGAGCAGCGTTGATACCTTTGTTGGTTTCAATCGGCTGAAGAGTCGGCTGGGTCTGCCAGTCACGATAGCTGACCTGGCTGGCCAGTGCGGCATCGGCGAGTGCGCTGTCGATCACGCCGTTCTGCTTGAGCAGGCGCAAATGGCTGTCGGTGAGATCGGCGAGTTCTTCGTGGCCCTTGTTCAGGTAATGGGTGGGACGACGCTGGGCGATCATCAATGACAGCATTTCACGCAAGGCCAGGCCTTTATCAGCCATGGTTTTCGGGTCGGTCGCCGGGCTGTTCAACTGTTCGTTGGCCTTGTTGAAGTCGCTGCCGTACCAGACCCGCAACCCTTCGGCCATGCCATGCACTTCACCGTGGCCCGGCACAGCCGACAGCGGCACGCTGTTGAGGTAGTCACGAACGATGTTCTGCCGCGCGGTCAAGGTTTGCGGGCCGTCCTGATAGGCGCGCACGCTGGCGGAGATCATCTGGCGAATCTTCTCGGCGCCGGACACCGTCAGGCCATCGGGTGAGTGCCGGTATTTTTCAAGTTGCGTCGCCAGCGTGCTGCCACCCGCCGATTGCCCGGGCAAGTGCAGCAACTTCGCCACTTGCGACCACGCGGCCATGCCGAACCTGGGCCAGTCCACCGCCGGGTTGGTCATCGGTTGCCTGGGGTCGAGCAGAAAGCGGTTTTCAATGAACAGCAGGCTGTTGACCACCGCCGGCGGAATCGCCGCGAAACTCGAATACAGTTGCTGCGGATAGTTGTACTGATACAGCGGCGCGGCGCGGCAGTCGGTGATCGAGAGGCCGGCCTGAGTCTTTTCCGCATAGGGCACGAACATGCCCTTGCCGGTATAGCTGAGCAGCGCCGGCGAGAAACGGGTCTGCTCGGTGATCACGTAATCGCGTTTGAGCAGGCGCGGCAGGAGTTCATCGAGCGAGCTGTAACCCAGACGCAAATCGAAGGGCCCATTGCCGGGGTATCGAATCGCTTCGCTGGGGCCTGGTTCAAGCTTGTAGGTCAGTGAGGCTGCGTAGCGGCTGAGTTCACGGGCCTGGAAACGCGAGGTGCGCATTTCCCTGGCCGCCGCCAGCCCGACCACGATCAGGATAATCAGCAGCAACAGCCAGAAAGCCTTCCACCCATGCCGGTTGCGGCGGTTTTTTTCAGGGACAGGCGCTTCGTCATCCACACGGTCAGTCGGAACCACGGCTTTACTCGAATCGGTTTGCCACAAAGCGCCCATAGTCGATTGATCCATTCACGCAGATTGATCGGACTTGTCTGAAGCTTAGACGGTGGTGGGCGACAGGAGGGAAATTGTGCAGCGACACGGACCAAGAGGCTTGATGAAGGTGCCGGACTTCAGGCGGGCGCTTGCGACTTTTTGTGGCGCGTGAGTGCAGGAGGAAGTTGCTGATTGTTAAAAGGTTATTCAAGTAAGCTGAAGTGTGTAAGTAGATGGTTCTTTTGTTTGGTCATACATACGATTAGTAACGGTTTTCGGTTTTTTATTTAAAGGTGCCTGTTGTTTACTTTTGCTTCGTTTATTTATCAAGGAAGATTGTATGATCGAAGCAAATGATGTCGTCGTGGATGCTGTTCCGGTGTCTGACAGTTATGAATATGAACTTGAGTCTGCAAGGCAGGACGCTGAAGATATCTCGCCGCCCGCACTTGGCGACTTTGGCGGAGCCTTGTCCTGGCCGATTCCATTGAGTACTTATCAGCAGCACGAAGTGCTGAATGCCGTTCAGCTTTATATCGAAGGACTTGATGAACTATGGAAACCAGGCCAGCAACTGCTGGAGCATTTGTACCTGAACCATCCGCTTGACAGTGAAACATTAGGCAATCCTGCCAAGGCACTGGAAACACTCATTGCCAGCGCTTGCGGCCAAACGCTTGGGCTGGCGGTACAAACCCGTTTGAAAGGCATTTCCACTGACGTCAGCATCAATGAATACGCACTGGCCGCCATTCAGTTGAATCTTGACCCGCTGTCTATTGAAAACACTCAACGCAACAGCGTCGCGGGGTTCGATCTGGCCAGTCGTCAACATTGGGGGAAACCGGTTTCGGCGGTGTTCAACAAACTACGTGAACACTTGATCAAAGAACTCATCAGCAGCCCTGAAATGGCCGGGTTAGGCGCGTACGCCTTGTTGGCAAGGAATGCCCCTCTGTTCCTGATCAAAGACATCCCGGACGGCGTCAAGTATGGCGGTCCGGCGTGGTTCAACCTGGCCGTTGCCGCTGCGACGATCCAAGCTCAATGTCCGGGCAAGCTCGCCAATATGACCTTTGCCCAGGTCATGATCTGCGCTGAACGTGCTGCCATGACCGATCCGACCGTTACCCGGTATGCCCAGACAATTGCGCTGATCGATTGGGGCGTTGTCCATGTCGCCTTGGAAAAGAAAGACGATGAACACTACACCGAAGTAGAACTTGGCGAAATAAAAGAACAGTTCAATGCTCAAATGATCGACCGGCTCAATACGCCGGTGTTATTGAAGAGCGTGTTTCAAAGTCGCAAAAGCATTGCGTTGGCCGGGCTGGAAAAAGAATTTAACAAAGACTTTCCGTTTGAAAAAGCCGCGCTTGAATGGGACAGCTCGTTAAAAGTGTTAAGTCATCTCGCGCCCGTGCCGAGCGATGTGCTAGGGCCGCAGGGCAAGTACTCGTTGCTGGACGTTGCAATGATGGATGGCAATTATCGATGGAAATCCAGCGACAAACTTCTGAACGCTGTCATTCACGACATCAACGAACTGAACCTTCGCGTGCGGGAGACTTTCAGGAAGCAGTTTGCAACGACGCTGAGCAACCTCAAGGAAGGCGCCCGGTTAACCGTAAAACACCTGATATCCGAGTTGTCGCTGGATGACCGAGAAAACCTCGAATATGGAAAGATCGATTTCTATCAACACAAGACCTACAAGCTGAGTACGAGCTTTTTTGGCAGGAGCCTGACCTACACCAGTCCGACACTGACATTGAGAGTCGAGCGCGGAACGGAAAAAAAAGTAAGCGTGTATCACATTGATTTAGGGGCCGACTCGATCACAAAAAGTGGTTCTGACCCTGCTCAAGTGGCAGAACGAACCAACGTGAATGTTCCGAGCACCGTGTACACCACCGAACCCTTTTATGTCGCTGACAAATCGGTCGCTGCGAAGCTCAAGCAAGTAAGCGCGACGCAGGCCTTGCCTCCGAAAAGCTACTCCAGCGAGAGAACCCTGACGATTGCCAATGCCTTCGTTGAGCATCTTGATTACGACAGCGAGAAGATTCTGAACGCTGCTGAAGGTCAGACGACGTATGACAAGGAATGGGCGGCCATGAAATCCCGCGTGGAGTTTTTGCTCAACCTGATTCCCTTCAAATCTGCCGTTACCCATTTTGTAGAAGGCAAACATCTAGACGGAGCCATTGATCTGTTCCTCGACGTATTGGGATTCGTCACTGCTGGCCTGGGTGCCGCAGCCAAGTTGGCACAAGTGGGGGGCAGGACGGCTTCGGCAATCAGCAAAGCGCTCAGGATAGCGAAAATAATAGGGGCCGTTGTCATCAGCGAACTTAATCCGGTGAGTGGCATAGCGGCAGGTGTGCAGCTACTGGGTCGGGGGATCAAGTTCGTGGGCGTTAAAGGGCTGCACCAATTGAACAGACTTCGGGCGTCTGCGAGCGGGTATGACGTGCTGCTCGGAGTCAGTAAGGCGCACGGGCCGACAGTGCTGGGCACCTTCAAAGTGGGTGAGCAAAGTATCGAGGGCGTGGGGGTATTGAAAAATGACAATTGGCACCAGTACAACCTGGACACCCGCAGGCTTTATGGTCCGCCGGGCAATTTCACGCCTCAACGTTTCTGCTGGGGTGGAACCTTGGGCAGTGAGGCAAAATCCCGTGTCTATTTGAATTTTCATAACAATGTCGAATTTGCACGGAACAAGAATAATCTTCGAGCTTTTGAACGTGGTTATACGCAAGGGAATGTAATCGCAATCGATGGCTACACTCCTGGAATGAAATTTGATGAATTGATTGAGTTGGTATCAGAGCCTGGTCTCAAGCCTGAAGAAATAGGGGCTTTGACAAAAGAAATAAAAACAAAAATTCTCAGCGACGCTCGTTATAGTTCAAACCTTCTTGCCATGGATTTGAAAGGTTTGGCTGTCGAGGTGGTTCCTGTTTCGCAGGGGCTGTATCTGGCTCACGTCAATATGGTCTCCAGAGGTGAGTGCGCAGGACTCTCAAATGCCATGGCCTACGCTATTCATCACGGAAACGAAGACATACTGCTTAAAAATATTCCCAGAGCTGCCCTGGCGAAAGAGGCGCCTGAATCCACCAGATTTATCTCCGACATGACGGAGTTTCACAATACGGTGAACAATAAGGAGTCTTTTCATATGGGCGCAGCCAAGACGAAAATGGACGCCGACGAAATTATCGATGCACTGGAAAGTTCTCCTGATTCGAAAACACTCAGGCTGGCCTCCAAAGATCATGCAATGCTTGCAGGTATAAGAGTCAGGAACGGTAGACCAGAGTGGTTCTTTTACGAGCCTAACTCTGGATTTGCGAAGTTTGCCAGCCCCGACGCCATGAGACAGGGCATGCATAAGGTACTGGAAAGCGGAGCGCTGGCCGCGACGTTAAACACCTATGGAAGAAGGCGTGGTGGTCGTGACTTCAACGTCAGTGAATTTGATCCCGCCGATATTGATGGCGGTTACATTAGCCGCCACCGCGTCGAGCATCTTTCGTCTGTTGAATTGCCTGATCCAGAAGAACTGGTCGCGGTTCAGACTCTCCATTAAAGCGTTTGCCAAGGTTCCCGGAGCTGGATAAAAACGCCAGACGAAAAGACGATGCACCAAGGTTGTGCAATACTCGCCGCCGTTTTCAGTGGCGAGTTTTCCTACATTTGCCAGTTGATCCGCCGGGTCTACTGGCATTCTTGCGACAACTCCCGCTGAATCTTGTGGTTTATAGAGTGAAAAGACCTGCGACAAGGTTTTTATACTGACGCCCCGCTGATCTTGCAGGCTGTCCTGCAAGACGCGTTTGCCCACGAAGCAGACGCGGTTTTCAACGAGCCAAGGCTAATCGGCCGACGCTTGAACACTCGGTGGCCATATCCAATAACAAGACGAGGTTGCACCCCTATGCCAGTTGGCAATCACCTGCCTCACGGCGAAACCGCTCAGGGCGGTCCGCTTAAACGCGAACTCGGCGAACGGCATATTCGCCTGATGGCCCTCGGAGCCTGTATCGGCGTCGGTCTGTTTCTCGGTTCGGCCAAGGCCATTGAAATGGCCGGCCCGGCGATCATGCTCTCCTACATTCTTGGCGGTCTGGCGATCCTGGTGATCATGCGCGCCCTTGGCGAAATGGCCGTGCATAACCCGGTGGCCGGTTCGTTCAGCCGCTACGCGCAAGACTACCTCGGCCCGTTGGCAGGCTTTCTCACGGGCTGGAACTACTGGTTTCTGTGGTTGGTGACGTGTGTCGCGGAAATCACTGCCGTCGCCGTGTACATGGGCATCTGGTTCCCCGATGTGCCGCGCTGGATCTGGGCCCTCGCAGCGCTGATCAGCATGGGCTCGGTCAACCTGATCGCGGTCAAAGCCTTCGGTGAGTTCGAATTCTGGTTCGCCCTGATCAAGATCGTCACCATCATCGCCATGGTGATTGGCGGCATCGGCGTTATCGCCTTCGGTTTCGGCAACGACGGCGTTGCGCTGGGGATTTCCAACCTGTGGAGCCATGGCGGCTTTATGCCAAACGGTGTGCAGGGTGTGCTGATGTCCCTGCAAATGGTGATGTTCGCCTACCTCGGCGTCGAGATGATCGGCCTGACCGCAGGCGAAGCGAAGAACCCGCAGAAGACCATCCCCGATGCGATCGGCTCGGTGTTCTGGCGGATTCTGCTGTTCTACGTCGGCGCGCTGTTCGTGATCCTGTCGATTTACCCATGGAACGAAATCGGCACTCAGGGCAGTCCGTTTGTGATGACGTTCGAGCGTCTGGGCATCAAGACCGCAGCAGGCATCATCAACTTCGTGGTGATCACGGCGGCATTGTCGTCGTGCAACGGCGGTATCTTCAGCACCGGGCGCATGCTCTATAGCCTGGCGCAGAATGGGCAGGCCCCGGCCGGTTTTGCCAAGACGTCCAGTAACGGCGTGCCGCGTCGCGCATTGCTGCTGTCGATTGGCGCACTGCTGCTGGGTGTATTGCTCAACTATCTGGTGCCGGAAAAAGTCTTCGTCTGGGTGACGTCGATTGCCACTTTCGGCGCAATCTGGACCTGGGTGATGATCCTGCTGGCCCAGCTCAAATTCCGCAAAGGCCTGAGCGCCAGCGAACGTGCCGCCCTCAAATACAAGATGTGGCTGTACCCGGTCAGTTCGTACTTTGCGTTGGCGTTCCTGGTGCTGGTGGTCGGCCTGATGGCGTACTTCCCCGACACCCGAGTGGCGCTCTATGTGGGCCCAGCATTCCTGGTGGTGCTGACGGTGTTGTTCTACGTGTTCAAGCTGCAACCGACCCAGGTGTCGCAAGGCGCGGTGCGTTCGGCTTCGTAAGTGAAGGACGTTGAAACGGCGAAGCCCCGGTCGAGAGATCGGGGCTTTTTTATTAGGGCGGCGCGGTCGCTGCACGGATGAAATACGTATGACCGTTGGTCGGAATAACCCTCGTACCTGTAATTTCTGACAGTAGACCGCCCCTGCGCCATGGCCTAGCTTGAAGACCCGACAAGTCGGAGTCAGCAAGGAACGGACATGAAAGGAATCACCGCAATCGGCGTGATCGGCTTTGCAGATGCGCTGATCCACTGGCAAATATTTTTCGTGCTCTGCACCGCGGTCGGCCTCGATCAGGCATCGAGCAATTTTGCGGCGTTTTGCGTGGCCGCTGCGTTCTCGTTTTACGTGAACGCGCTTTACACGTTCGAGAGAGAAACCTCGGTGTTCGCTTACCTGATGTTTGTCGGCGCAATGGGCGCGGTGAGTTTCGGCGTGGGCGTGATTGCCGATGCCTGTCATCTTCCCGGCCTGGTGACGGTGGCTTCTTTTTCACTGATCAATATTTTATTGGGGTACTGCTTTTTCCGGTTTGTGCTCTTTCGGGAGCGTCGGATATGAACGTATCGGTGACTGATTGCCTTTCAATTCAAGAGTTCGGCCGTTCTCCAATATTGTGCAAGCGTCAATTCACCTGAGCGCCGGTAAATTCGCCTTCCGAATTGACGCTCGGAGTGCCAAAAGGGTGAATATGGCACTCCGTCTGGACGCTAAGCCGCCACCACTTCCATCGGCTCAAAACTGTCTGCCCGCGCCATCTGCCACATCCGCGAGTAAAACTCGCCGTTCACTTCCCCGGTGAGCAATTCCCCTGGCTTCAAAAACACATGCAGTTGCGAGAACAGTTTGATCTCGGTCGCCGACATGCGTCGAACCAGGTGCTTGGCCGACAGTTGCGAAGGATGTTCCAGTCCGGCCGCTGCGAGCATTTCCGCCAAAGCCTTCAACGTGTTGCGATGGAAATTGAACACGCGCTGGGCCTTGTCCGGCACGACCAGTGCGCGTTGGCGCAAGGCGTCCTGAGTGGCGACGCCGGTCGGGCATTTGTTGGTGTGGCAGCTTTGCGACTGGATGCAACCGATGGCGAACATGAAGCCGCGTGCCGAGTTGGCCCAGTCAGCGCCGATGGCCAGCACGCTGGCAATGTCGAAGGCGCTGACGATCTTGCCGCTGGCGCCGAGTTTGATCTTGTCGCGCAGGTTCAGGCCGACCAGGGTGTTGTGCACGAACAGTAGACCTTCGCGCATCGGCACGCCGATGTGGTCGGTGAATTCCACGGGGGCCGCGCCGGTGCCGCCTTCCTTGCCGTCGACGACGATGAAGTCGGGAAGGATGCCTGTTTCGAGCATGGCTTTGGCGATGCCCATGAATTCCCACGGGTGGCCGAGGCAGAACTTGAAGCCCACCGGTTTGCCGCCGGACAGTTCACGCAGTTGCTGGATGAAATGCATCATTTCGATTGGCGTGGAAAACGCACTGTGGCGTGACGGCGAGACGCAGTCTTCGCCCATCATGATGCCGCGGGTGTCGGCGATTTCCCGGGTGACTTTGTGTTTCGGCAGAATCCCGCCGTGGCCGGGTTTGGCGCCTTGGCTCATCTTGATTTCGATCATCCGCACTTGCGGGTTTTGCGCTTGCGTGGCGAAGCGTTCCGGGTCGAAACGGCCGTCGCTGGTGCGGCAACCGAAGTAGCCGCTGCCCAGCTCCCAGGTCAGGTCGCCGCCGTTTTCGCGGTGATACGGGCTGATGCTGCCTTCGCCGGTGTCGTGGGCGAAGTTACCGAGTTTGGCGCCCTGGTTGAGCGCGCGAATCGCGTTGGCGCTGAGTGAACCGAAGCTCATCGCCGAGATGTTGAACACCGACGCCGAGTACGGTTGAGTGCACTGCGGGCCGCCGACGGTGACGCGGAAACTGCTGGGGTCGCTCAACGGCGCCGGGCGCATCGAATGACCGATGAATTCGAAGCCCGATTGATAGACATCGATCAGCGTGCCGAACGGTTTGTCGGCGCTTTCATTCTTCGCCCGTGAGTACACCAGCGAACGCTGGGCGCGGGAGAAGGGCAGGGCGTCGCTGTCGGACTCCAGCAGGTATTGGCGGATTTCCGGGCGGATGCCTTCGACCAGGTATCGAATGTTGCCCAGGATCGGGTAATTGCGGCGTACCGCGTGCGGGCTCTGCATCAAGTCGAACAGGCCGACCAGGCTCAATACGCCGGTGACGGCAGTGATCGGCCAGAGCCAGTCGTGTTCGAGAAAGGGCAGGCTGGCGAGGGTGAATATCACGCAGACGGCAAAGAAGGCGTAGCGGCTCAGGAGGGACAGGCTCATACGGTTTCCTTGGTTCGGACTCAATGGGTGTGGCCCGCCGCAGATTCTCTGTGGCTGCGGGCTTGCTCGCGCAAACGCTGCAATCAGGCGTTCTGCGCCTGAAGAACAATCGAAAACAGCTCGGCCCGGGAGATGATCCCAGGTTTGCTGTACCGGTGTTTCTTATGGGCATTAACGGTTTATACGGCGATTTCCAGCTTACGGGCGAATTCTTTGCTGGAGCAACCGCTGAGCATCAAACGCCTGACGGCGCGGTGCCAGGCGATGGTGTCAGACGAGAGTGTCACGCCTCGACCCCTTCCCGCAGGGGTCAAGCGGCTGACGGTGTCTGGCGCATCGGCAGTTCGACGCGAAAGGTCGTGCCTACGCCCAACTCGCTGCTCACCGAAATGTCTCCGCCATGCTTTTTCACAATGCCGTAGGACAGGGACAAACCGAGACCAGTCCCCTGGCCGACCGGTTTGGTGGTGAAGAAGGGGTCGAAGATTTTTTGCAGGGTGTCCGGTGCGATACCTGATCCGGTATCGGCCACTTCAACCCAGGCGATGTCGGCCTGCTGCCCGGTGCGCAGGGTGATGATGCCGCGTTCCTGCCCCATGGCCTGAGCCGCGTTGACCACCAGGTTCATGATGACCTGATTGATTTGCGACGGCAGGCACTCGATGTCCGGCAACGGCTGATACTCCTTGATCACGTCGGCCTTGTATTTGAGTTCGCTGGCGACGATGTTCAGGGTCGACTCGATGCCTTGTTGCAGATTGGCCCACTGCCATTGCTGGTTGGAATCGACCCGGGAAAAATCTTTCAGGTCCTTGACGATCTGCCCGACCCGGCCGATGCCGTCCTTGGATTCGCGGATCAGCACGGGAATGTCTTCGAGCAGAAAATCCAGTTCGACGTCTTGGCGCAATTGCTCCAGCCGTGACGCCGATTCGCTGTCCGGGGCGTGCCCGAGCGTCTGGTAGGCGTCGAGCATGGTCAGCAGTTGTTTGAAGTAGCCGTCCAGTGTGCCGAGGTTGGAGGAAATGAAGCCGATCGGGTTATTGATTTCATGGGCCACGCCCGCCGCCAGTTGCCCCAGTGACGCGAGTTTTTCCGATTGCACCAGTTGTCCTTCCAATTGCTTGCGCTCGTCGACTTCTCTCTGCAGTTCTTCGCTGGCCTGCTTGAACTGGGCGGTGCGCTGATCCACCAGATGTTCCAGATTGTGCATTTGCAGGGAGGCCCGTTCAGTCATCTGCCATTTGGTGAGCAGTGTGTTGGCCATCTGTTGCACTTCGATGTTGTCGAACGGTTTTTTCAGGATCAGCAGTCGATCATGAGCGTGCAGGCGTTCCAGCAGTTCGTCCCAGGAGTAATCCGAGTACGCGGTACACACCACTACCTGCAACTGCGGATCCTCTTTCCACAGGTGTTCGATGGTTTTCGCACCGTCCCAGCCATCGGGCATGCGCATATCGACGAAAGCCAGCGCATAGGGGCGCTGCTCCTGCATGGCCTGAACCAGTTTGCCCAGACCTTCCTCGCCGCCATAGGCCGAATCCAGCTCGAACCGAGGACGCTCGATTCGGGCCTGGGTGCCGAACAGTGCTGCCTCCATTTCGTCCAGTTCCACCGACTGTGCCGCCGGAGCGAGGATCTTGCGAAAGTCTTCATGAATCGACGGCATGTCGTCGATCAGTAGAATGCGGCGATTCGAAAGCTCACTCATGCGTTCTCCGTTACGCTGATCAGGGGGATCTGCAGGGTGAATAACGCACCCTTGCCCGGCCCGTCGCTGTGGGCGGTGAGATGGCCGTTCATCTCGATGGCCGCCAGGGCGCAGCTGTGCAGGCCAAACCCGTGGCCTTCCTTGCGGGTGGTGAAACCATGGGCAAAAATGCGCGTCATGTTCTGCGGCTCTATGCCCTCGCCATCGTCCCGGACGCTGATTTCGAGGAAGTTTTCATCCGCGATTCTGACCCCCAGAGTCATGGTGCGTGGGCGGTTGCTGAGGTCCGACATCGCGTATTTGGCATTGCTGATGAGGTTGATCAGGATCAGTAGCAAGCGGTGTTTGTCGCCCATCACTTGCGGCACATCGGCGTACTCCTTGACCACCGTGACGTGATGCCGGGTCAGGGCCCCGGCGTTCATGCGCAGGGCGTCTTCGAGCAGTTCGTTGATGAACAGCGGCTCGGTCATGCTGTTGGCCCCGGCATAGGACTGCTGGGTGGCGACGATGTCCTTGATGTGGTCGACGCTTTTGTTCATCTGGTTCAATTCGTCGGCCATTTCCTGCTGTTCCTGAGAGATCGCGCCGACCAGTTGATTGAGGTACCCGGGCAGCAATTTGCCCTTGGCGTCCTCGCTGAGAAAATGGCCGAGGTCGTGCGGATGTTCGTTGATCAATTGCATGGCCTTGCCCAATCCCAGTGATTTGCTGGCGCGCAGCTTTCGTGCGATCAGGTCGCAAGAGATGTTCACACTGTTGAGCACATTGCCGACGTTGTGCAGCACGTTGGTCGCGATTTCCGCCATACCGGCCTGGCGCGCGGCGTCGAGCAATTCGCTCTGGGCGTTCTTGAGCTCGCGGGTGCGCTCCTCGACCCGTTGCTCCAGCGCATCGTTGGCGGTCTGCAAGGCGCTATTGACCCGATTGATTTCGGCGAAACTGCGGATCAGGCGAACGGCCAGCCATATCAGTGACATCATCAACAGCACGGAAAACAGCAGCAGGTAGAAGTGGTATTTCCTTTCGATGACTTCGACGCGTTGCTGATCCATGTCAAGCATGGTGGTGATGTTGTCCAGACGTTCGGCCACTGGAATGGCTTCGATGTTTTCGAGCAACTGATTGACCCGTGGTTGCTCGCGCGCAATCAGGGCGATGTGATTGCTCATGATCCTGATCGGGCTTTGAAACTCCGCGGGCAGGCGTTGTGCATTCACTGCCAGTTTGTTCAACCCTAACTCGATGTCGGCAGCTTTGTCGGCGGAGGTGACCTGGGCGAACTCCAGGGCACTGAGTAGCAGGTCGTAGGTATCGGTGGTGATGTTCTGCAACTGCAACTTGTCGAAATCAGGCAGATTGGCCAGTTGCGCCTGGATGTCGTCTTCGGCGGTTGGCAAAAAGGCCAGAGAGTTGCGCAACAGGGCGTTGTGCGACTTGAACTGTTCGACCAGACGGGTTTTTTCCTGCATCGCGTGCAGGAACCCCTCGTGGGCGTCGTTCCATAAGACGGAGTCGTTGCGACCATGCCCGGACTCCAGGGAGTCGAAGCGCTCCCAGAGCCGGGTCATCTCGTTCATTGGCGATACCAGGGGGTCGTAGTTGTGGGAGATCGCCACCCTGGCTTTGAGAATCTCGTTTTCCCACAGAGCGTTCTGCTGTTTGATCTGCCGGACCAGGTCCCTTGACTCGGTGTACGTCATGGTTTGTTCGGAGCTTGACTTGAAATAGAGAAACAGCAGGATCGAGGCCAGCACCACCGCGACCAGCGTGAGCAACAGCAGGCTGGTGTGGCGTGAGATGTTCTTCATGGCTTGCCCTCCCATTGGCCGGTCAGGGTCTTGAGAAACAGGATGATCAGGTGCTTGTCTTCTTCGCTCGGCATGCGCCCCAACTGGTACTGGAACATCACGTCCACCGCCCGTTCGAGGGTGGGCGCCGAGCCGTCGTGAAAGTACGGCGCGGTCAATGCGACATTGCGCAGGCTCGGCACCTTGAACACGGCACGATCCGCTTCGTCGCCGGTGACATTGAAACGTCCCTGGTCGGCCACTGTCGGGTTGCCGCGATCGGCAATGTAGTCGCCGAACACGCCGAATTTCTGGAACATGTTGCCGCCGATGTTCACCCCTTGGTGGCAGGCAATGCAGCCGTATTCCTTGAAGCGCTGATAGCCGTACTTCTCCTCGAGAGTCAGGATGTCCGTGTTGCCCAGCAGGTATTGATCGAAACGGGAATTGTGGGTTAGCAAGGTGCGTTCATAGGTGGACAGTGCTTGCTGGATATTGGCCTTGGTCACGCCGCCCGGGTAGGTGGCGGCGAAGTCCCGGCGGTAGTCGGCGTCGTTGGCGATGCGTTCGACGACGGTGCTCCAGTCGTTGCCCATTTCATGGGGGCTGGTAATGACCACGTCGCTCTGCTGCTCCAGTGTCTCGACGCGGCCGTCCCAGAACTGGCGGAAGTTCAGGCTGGCGTTGAACACCGTCGGTGTGTTGACGGCCACCGGTTTGCCGTCGAACCCCAGTGACAAGGCTCGGCTGTCGGCACCGTTCTTGTCCAGTTGGTGGCAACTGGTGCAGGACAGGCTGTTGTTGATCGATAACCGTGGCTCGTGGAATAACCGGCGGCCGAGTTCAACGCGCCGGGCATCCTGCGCCGGTGCGGCGGGCAGGGGGATGAGCGGTTCGTCCAGCGGCTCGGCGTGGGCACCGATACAGAGTCCACAAAGCAGCAACGCCATGAAAGGGGGGTAAAGGCTCATCGGCAATCGTCTCCTTGACTCTCGTGGCCGGTTTCGGGGCGTGCATCAAACTGTCCAGGGCGGTGGGGACGTGGCGGCCAGCAAGTGCGCAAAAGCGTCGGCAGGCAGGGCTTTGCTGAAGTAGTAGCCTTGGCCTTCTTCGCAGTGGTGGGCCTTGAGAAAGGCCAGTTGTTCTGCGGTTTCGATGCCTTCGGCGATGACGTTCAATCCCAGACTTTTTCCCAGGCTGATGATGGCGCTGACGAGGGCGGCATCATTGCTGTCGTGGCTCAGACCGCGAATGAACGATTGATCGATCTTCAGCACATCAATGGGAAACCGGCGCAGGTAGCTCAGGCTTGAATAGCCGGTGCCGAAGTCGTCGATGGACAGTCGTGTGCCCAGTGCCTGCAGGCGATTGAGTGTGGTCATTGTCGCTTCGACGTTTTGCATCAGTACGCCTTCAGTGATTTCCAGTTCCAGCCAGCCGGCGTCCAGCCCCGACTGCCTGAGCACGTGCTCGACGCCTTCGACGAAGTCGCGCTGGCGAATATCGATGGGCGAGATGTTCACCGACATGCGGATCGGCGGCAGTCCCGCCACTTGCCAGGCCCGAGTCTGACGACAGGCCTCGGCCAGCACCCATTGGGTCAGTGGCACGATCAGTCCGCTGTCCTCGGCCACCGGAATGAAGTCCGAGGGATAGACCGTGCCGTGCCCCGGTTTCTGCCAGCGCACCAGCGCCTCGGCACCGACCACCCTGGCGCTGCGCAGGTCGATTTTCGGTTGGTAGTGCAGGACGAACTCTTGCCGTTTCAGCGCCAGACGAATGCCCGATTCGATGCTTTGCTGTTCGCGTGCACGCTGGTTCATCGCGTCGATGAAGAAACCGATGTCGTTGGGGCCGTTTTCCTTGACGTTACGCATCGCGGTTTCGGCCTTCTTGATCAACTCGATGGCATCCAGTCCGTCTTCGGGATAGACGCTGATGCCCAGACTGGCGGTGACGCTGACGTCATGGCCGGCAATCGTCTGCGGCAGGCGAATGGCCGCGAGCACTTTTTCGGCGATGGCGTGGGTCTGCTGTGGATGGCTGATGTCGGTGAGGATCACCACGAACTCGTCTGAACCGTAGCGAAAGACCGAGTCTGATCCGCGTATGCACAGCAACAGTTGCTGTCCGACACGCTTGAGCATTTCGTCGCCCGCCGGATGGCCCAACGCATTATTGATGCGCTTGAACCGGTCCAGACCGAGGAACATCACCACCAGTTGCTTGTCATGGCGCCGGCAGACGGCCAGGGCCTGGCTCAGGCGATCACCGAGCAGGGTGCTGTTGGGTAAACCGGTGAGGGTGTCGTATTGCAGCAGGCGCGACACCTTCAGCAGTTCGTGAACCCGCGCCTCGATGGTTCGCTCAAGGCTGAGCATCTTCAGTGCCGCGTCCTGGGCCAGTTGCCATTTCCAGGTCAGGGCACTGGCCATCTGGCGGATTTCCAGGCTGTCGAACGGCTTTTTGAGAATCAGTAACTGGTCGCCGAACTCCAGCCGCTCGGCCATCGCCTCCCAGCTGTAATCGCTATAGGCGGTGCACAAGGCAATTTGCAGGTTCGGATCGGCCTGCCACAGTTGCTCGATGGTTTCCAGACCATCCCATCCCGGCGGCATGCGCATGTCGATGAAGGCAAGGGCATAAGGGTTGCCATCGGCCAGCGCGCGCAGGACCAGAGCCAAGGCTTCCTGGCCCTGGTAGGCGGAGTCTAGCTGGAAGTTCAGGTGTGGCGACTGACGGGTACCGAACAGCGTCTGTTCGAGGTGATTCAAGTCAGCCTCTTCGGGCGCCTTCGGGGCAAGGATCTTGCGGAAGTCGTCGTGAATCGCCGGTGTGTCATCGATGATCAGGATGCGCCGGTTGGATTGCGGGAATGGGGTTTTCATTCCTCATCCTCCCCCCGGGACTGGACTACCTTGTGTCCGTCCCTCAGCAGTTGGCCTGCCTGCTCGGCGCTGACCGCCTCACTGAAATAGAGCCCCTGTGCACTGGGTAATGCGGCCGCGGTGGGCGGCGCGGGATGCTGTCCCGGTGTCGGCTGGCCTTCGGCAATGATGCCGATGTCCAGATCCCGGGCGAAATTGACGATCGCCCGCAGTGCGCTGGCACCGGCTGCATCTTGAGTCGCGCTATCGATGACGCTCTGAGCAAGCTTGAGATGATTGACGCGGTAGGTTTTCAGGTAATCGAACGATGAATACTCGGTGCCGAAATCATCGATGGCGATGGTCACGCCCAGTTCACGCAGGCGTGGCAATACATCGTTGTGGGTCCACTTGGTCTGGGCCAGCGTCGCCTCGGTGACATCGAAACGCAAATCCCAGGGCGCAAGCTGCCAGCGTGCGGTGGTGCGCAGAACGTCGTAGATCAGTTCGGGGCCACTCTTGAGTTGCGCCAGAGAGAGCTTGATTGCCATCAACGGCGGTGCCACGCCTTCCTCACGCCAGAGTTGCATCTGGCGGCAGGCGCGATCCAGCACCCAGCGCCCCAGAGGAATGATCGCGCCGGTTCTTTCCGCCGCCGGGACGAAGGCGGATGCCGGCAGCAGACCGCGCCGCGGGTGTTGCCAGAGGATTTTCGCCTCCATGCCCAGAATCCGGTCGTTGTGCAGATCCATCTCCGGCGCGTAATGCAGTCTCAGCTCATCGCCCTCCAGCGCGGCCATTAACTCGCTGACGAGGGTCATGCGTTCGGCGACTTCCCGAGAGATCTCCTCCGAGTGGAAGTGATACTGGTTGCGCCCCGTTTCCTTGGCGCGGTACAGCGCCATGTCGGCTTGCCCCAGCAGGCTGTCGGCGTCGAGACTGGTCGCGCTGTAGCTGCTGATGCCGATACTGACCGAAATATGCAGCGCATTACCGGACAGGTTGTAGGGCGCCATCAGTGCGTCGCAGATATGAGACGCCATCGCGGCCGATTGGGTCGGGTCGCTGACGTCCAGTTGCAGGATCGCGAACTCGTCGCCGCCCAGGCGCGCCACCACATCGTTTTCTCGCACGCAGGCCTTGATGCGCTGGGCGACTTCCTGCAACAGCAGGTCGCCGACCGGATGCCCGAGGGTGTCATTGATTCGCTTGAAGTGATCCAGGTCGAGGTAAAACACCGCGAACGGCATGGCGCCACGACGCGCGGCCGCAAACGCCTGGTGCAGACGCTCGATCAATGTGGCGCGGTTGGCCAGCCCCGTCAGGCTGTCGGAACGGGCCATCAACGCCAATTTCTCCTCGACCAGACGACGTTCTGTGATGTCCAGGATGATGCCTTCGACTTCCTGCAGCCGCCCGTCATGATCGCGCACTGGTATATAGCGGTTTTCCACCCAGCGCCAAGTGCCCTGGCCGGTGCGCAGGCGAAATTCGATCGAAGCGCCCGACGCATGCCGATCCAGCACCCTGGCCATGGCCGCATCGACGTTCGCCTGATCGTCCGGGTGAATCAGCTCCTGAGCCCAGTTCGGCGAGCGCACCAGATCCGCGGCGACATGACCATAGCGAGTGATGTTGTGGGAGATGTACATCAGTGCAAACGAGGGATCGCCGCGCAGCCGATAAAGGATGGTCGGGCTGTTCTGCACGATGATATTGGCGTCGGACAATTCCCGGGTGCGTTCCTCAACCGCTTGTTCCAGCTCGTTGAGCTTCAGCGCGGCGTCTTCGGTCATTTGCCATTTGACCGTAAGGGCGCTGGCCATCTGGCGGATCTCGATTGCGTCGAAGGGCTTTTTCAGAATCAGCAAACGGTCGTTCAGCGCCAGGCGCCGGTCGATGTCTTCCCACGAATAATCGGAATAGGCCGTGCACAGGGCGACCTGCAACTTGGGGTCGACTTGCCACAGCCGTTCGATGGTTTCCAGCCCGTCCCATCCCGGTGGCATGCGCATGTCAATGAATGCCATGGCATAGGGGCGCTCATCGGCCAGCGCAGCTTCGAGTTTATCGAGTGCTTCCCGGCCCTGAAATGCCGAGTCAAGTTCGAAGTGCAGTGTCTGGGTCGCAGTCGGGGTGCCGAACAATAGACTCTCGGTTTCGCCGAGGCCGTCGTCCTGGGGGATGACAGGGCAGAGAATCTTGGCGAAATCGTCATGAATCGCCGGGCTGTCGTCGACGATGAGCACGCGGCGATTGATGTATACGGGGGGCGCCGTCATACCGCGCGGTCCACGGGGTCACATGCTGTTGTCATCGGGAGCATCCTTTCCCTCATTACGTGCCTGTTCGAAGGCCGATGGAGTCCGCCTGCGAGTTGAGCATAGTCGCGCCCTCGGCAATTTGCCTGTGCACTCGGGCTGAAGATTTGCGTGAACACTGCAGAAAATCATCTAGCCTTCAGTCAGGCGCAGGCAAGCGAGGCGGTAGGCTGGCGCTTCGTTTTCGTCCACTGTTTTGCTTGAGGTCACGCCATGGAAGAGCAATCCGCCCCGACTCTGCCTCACCGCCCCACGGTGCTGCTGGTCGATGACGAGGAGTCGATCCTCAACAGCTTGCGCCGCCTGTTGCGGGGCCAACCCTACGATGTCCTGCTGGCCACGAGCGGCGCCCAGGCACTGGAGATGCTCGAACAGCAGACGGTTGACCTGGTCATGAGCGATGCGCGTATGCCCAATATGGACGGCGCCTCGTTGCTGGCTCATGTTCGCCAACGTCATCCGGCGACCGTGCGCATCATGCTCACGGGCTACGCCGACCCGTCCGCGATCATAAAGGCGATCAATGACGGGCAGATTCATCGTTACATCAGCAAACCGTGGAATGACGAAGAGTTGCTGCTGATCCTGCGTCAGTCCCTGGAGCATCAGCATTCCGAGCGAGAACGTCAGCGCCTGGAACAGTTGGCCCGGGTGCAAAACGATCAGCTCAAACTGCTCAACAGCACCCTGGAAAAGCATGTCGCGGCGCGCACCGCCGAGCTGCAACAGACCGCCGACATGCTTGATCTGGCTTACGAAGAGCTCAAGCGCAGCTATGTCACCGGCACCGAAGTGTTCTCGTTGCTGGCCAATCTGCGCTTGCCCCCGGCCAAACAGACCAACCGGCAAATCATCGAACTGGTGCGCAGCTACTGCAAACACCATGACCTGGACGAAGCCACCAGCCGTGACCTGACCATGGCGGCGGCGCTCTACAATGTCGGCAAACTGAGCTGGACCGACGGCATGATGATTACGCCTTCGGATTTGCTGCGTCATACCGATCAAGAGCGTTATCGCGGGTATCCGAAGCAGAGCGAGTCCTTGCTGATGACGCTGGACCCGATGAAAGATGCCGCACGCCTGATCCTGCATCACCAGGAGCGATGGGACGGCAGCGGCTTTCCCGACCGCCTCAAGGGCGAGGCGATTCCCTTCGGCTCGCGGTTACTGAAACTGGCGGTGGACTTCGTCGAGTTGCAACGCGGCCTGATTCTTGAGCGGCAGATGAACAGCGACGAAGCGTTGCTGTACCTGCGCCAGTACGCCGCACGCCTGTACGATCCGGAACTGGTCGAAGATTTCATTCACGTGTGTGCGGCCTTCCTCAGCGATGTCACGCTGGCCGATCCGACGGTCAAGGTACTGACCACTCGGGATCTGGCGCCGGGAATGATTCTGGCGCGCAATCTCAACGCTGATAACGGCATGTTGCTGCTCAATGCCGGCAAAACCCTCAGCGGCCTGTTGGTGGAAAAGCTGATTGCTTTCGAAGCCATGGAAGGCGGCAAATACAAGATTTTCGTCAAGGTGCCTGAGGAGGTCGACGAGCAACTCAAGGCTCAGGGTTAGCGATCTGTAAGGTGACGTCATTGGGCAGGCATGGGATCCTTGCGATTTTTTCAGGCCGGTGGCTGCCCCATGACCTCTGCACCCGTTGTCTCCCCACGCATCATTCGCATCGCCGCCGCGCTACTGCTCGGCGCTGACGGTCGCACCCTGCTGGTACGCAAGCGTGGTACCACGGCGTTCATGCAACCGGGCGGCAAGATCGAGCCCCACGAACGGCCCCTGCATGCACTGGCCCGTGAGCTGGAGGAAGAGTTGGGATTGCGTATTGACCCTTCGCAGGCGACATTCCTCGGCCAGTTCTGCGCCCCCGCCGCCAATGAGCCAGGATTTGTCGTACAGGCTGAAATCTTTCAACTGACCATCGACACCGAAGTCACCCCTGCCGCCGAAATCGAAGAGGTGGTCTGGGTCGACCCGGCCACCGACGGCGATGTTGAACTGGCGCCATTGACACGCGACCTGATCCTGCCGTTTTATCGAGCCTCGCTCACCGCCATTGCCTGATCATCCACGCAAAGGACTTTGCCATGATCCCGCTTCAAGACCTGCTGATTTTCGCCGCCGCCGCGTTGCTGATGGTACTGACGCCGGGGCCGAACATGATCTACCTGATCTCGCGTTCGATCTGCCAGGGACGCAAGGCCGGTGTGACCTCGTTGCTGGGCGTGGTGGCCGGTTTTTTTGTGCACATGTTTGCAGCGGCCGCCGGTTTGACCGCGGTGTTTCTCGCGGTGCCGATGGCTTATGAGGTGTTGAAGTGGGCTGGCGCGCTGTATCTGCTGTGGCTGGCCTGGCAAGCGGTGAAACCCGGCGCACGCTCGCCGTTCGAAACGCAGCCGTTGCCGGCGGATTCGTCGCGAAAGTTGATCACCATGGGCTTTCTCACCAGCGCCCTGAATCCGAAAATTGCGGTGTTCTACCTCTCGGTATTTCCGCAGTTCATCACGCCTGAACATGGCTCGGTGTTCACCCAGAGCATCATTCTTGGCCTGACCCAGATCAGCGTCAGTTTTTCCGTCAATCTGTTGATCGCACTGTTCGCGGCGGGCATTGCATCATGGTTCGTGCGTAACCCGACGTGGCTGGCGGTGCAGCGTTATTTCATGGGCCTGGTGCTCGGCGGTCTGGCCGTGCGGCTGATGATTGAACAACGGCGAGGGGCTTGAGATGTGGATCGAACGGCTGGACGCCAGCCATGCCCTGGCCTATCGCGAGTTGATGCTCCAGGCCTACGACCGCCATCCACACGCCTTCACCTCCAGCGTGCGCGAACGGGCAGTGATGCCGCTGAGTTGGTGGGAAACGCGGCTGACCAGCAAGCTCGATGTGGTGCTCGGTGCGTTCGAGGCCGGCGTATTGGCGGGCATCGTCGGTCTGGCGTTCGAGCCTCGTGAGAAGGCCCGACACAAGGCCACGTTATTCGGCATGTACGTGTCGGCGGATTTTCGCCAGCACGGCTTGGGTTATGAACTGGTGCAAGCCGCGCTGAGCGAAGGCCAAAACCATCCCGAGCTGAAACTCATCCAGCTCACCGTCACCGCCGGCAACGATGCGGCGTTCAAGCTGTATCAACGCTGCGGCTTTATCCAGTTCGGCCTCGAGCCGCTGGCCGTGCGGGTCGGTGAAGACTATTTCGACAAGATCCACATGTGGCGTGAACTCTGACCCGTCACTGTTTCATCCTGTTCAGGCTGGTGGATCGAGGTTATCCCGCGCGCGATTGACGGTCGGTTCACCGAGCAGGGGGGGGCGGTGCGGTGTGCCCGGCAAACTGTAGGCCGTGACGCAAGATTGCGTAGCCTGAGTCCATGTCTGGACATGTCTGTTAAACATTGCTGTTTAAGGTAATAAGAACACTCACCAAACCTGGCCGGGTGCAGGTGCGCGCAAATTGCTTTGGCCAAAATCGGAATCGCCCTACACGCAAAAGAGAATCACCCGGCATCAAAGCTTGAGGTCGCTCGCCAAAGTCCCCCGTTTTGCAGAACGGGACACGGATGTGACCAGACTCATCCTTCAACGCGAACTCCACGGCCAACAGCTACTCGACACCCACCAAGCCATGGACACCTTTCGACAGGCACTCAACCGCCCGGATGAACTGCCGGGTTTCGATGACATGCTCAATGCAATGGGCCTCAATCAATCCAACTACCTGCAAGGCGCCAACCAGCGAAAACTTGTCGAAGCCATTCGCAACGGCGACTGGGTCGTGGTGAAACCACGCGTTGTTGCCGATAGCGGCGGCGCCTCCTGGAACGCCTTCAAACCCGAACCACCACCCGCCCAGCATCTGGTGGAAGAGCACACCTACACCCTGCCGCAACCGGCAGAGTCGGGCTTTCACATCGTCCAGAAACCCATGAGCCGCGAAGCGCTCGAGCGTGCGCTCTACGAAACCACGCTCAGCGATGCCTTGCGCCGCGAATTCCGCTCCCTAAACCGCCATCTCGGCGAACAGGTCAAACCGGGACAAATGGTCATCTTCAGCGACTCGCGCAACTACATGTGCCACCGCGAAGAAGCGCAGATGATGGCGGCGGCAGAGAAAGTGAATGAAGCGCTGAAGGATCTGACGGATGAAGAGGCGTCGTTCATGGTTGAACACCATGAGGTGATTGAACCGTTTTTGGGTGTTTCTTCTGGAGCGTTGGGCGTCGCGTCGTTCATGGTGGGCCAACACATGGAAACACTTAAGAACACGCTACAGAACTGGAGCGCTTGCACATTGAGCAATACCGACAGCACGGCAACCTTCATTCCCCAGAGTTTTTTGCGCAACGCAAAAGGCTGATGAAGAAACTTGATGCGAGTTTGGGCCCCTTGGTTCGCAAAACGACGGGCCTACCGGATCACCCCAAACTCAAACGAGCACTAGGCTTGTCCACACGAAGGATCGTGCACAACTGGAACAAGGCTGGTGCACCGAGCCAATTGCCGGGGTATGCGACACATATCGAAGGGGTGGCGCGGGTTTCCAAATACATGAGAGCAGGTGGATATGTGTCGATTGAACTGGGGGCCACCTCGACCGTAATGAAGATCCACGAAGCATGCCGCACCGGACGCGAGGAGGAATGTCGTAAAGCGAAATTCGTAGAGGGATCGAAATTATCAGGAATCGTTTCAGGCGGAATCTTAGCGAGCCGATTGGCACCAATTGCTCCCATGGCATGTACAGCAATTGGAGTCGGCACAGCCGGTACTGGAGGTTTGGTTTGTATGTTAGTTATAAGCGGCATACTTGCGGCACAAATGGGGGATAGCGGTGGCCAGTTCGGAGAATTTGTCGGTGAAAAGGTGTACGAGGTGAGTCAATAATGAACATCGATCAAATTATTGGGCTATCTGGTATTCCACTTTTTGTATTGTTTATCTTGAATTACTGCTTTTCAGCATACGTAGCAATTCACAAGCTGGTAGAAATACAAAGTTATCTATCTAACTCTCGCTTCGTTGCATCCTACAAAGGGGATAAAAGGACCCCGATAATCTTCAAAGTGGGAAGCCTTGAGATTGTATATGCCCTGCTAGTTATAGAGTTTTTCCGAAATATGGATCCTGGTGCCATTGATGAAATAAATAATTTCCCAAAGAGGTTGCGACCTTGGGTGGTAATTCCCGGCCATATCAATGTGGTCTGCGTGCTTTGGGGGGGTATTATTCTGGTTTGGATAAATTTCAAGAATTATTTTTGAATACTGCCAATATTGGTTGGTTTGAATAAGTGGGTAATCCTGAGTTGGGCGTTACCTTGAACATGGCGAATCTCCGTAAAGGCTGAGCCGCCCCGACTCATCGCTAAACAAGTAAAGGTGGCGGCTGTACGCAGGTTAGCGATCCGGGTTACAGAAACCCCGGGTAGACCCGAAGGTCTCCCACGCACAGCCACCATTACGCACGATGCAGCAGAGAGCGACTGCAATCGAGATAGGACGTTGGTGTGGCCGGATCGCTAAACCCGATCGCTGAATGTGTCAGCGACCGACAAACGATAGAGACCCGGTCCAAGGCGCACAAGCCGGCGGATTCTGGCGTAGCTGTAGGCCGTGACGCAAGGCTGCGTAGCCTGAGTCCATGTCTGGACATGTCAGTTAAACAGCACTGTTTAGTCTGCCCAAAACTCTGAAAACACCCGGATCACTGTGGGAGCGGGCTTGCTCGCGAATACGGTCGGTCAGATATGGATTGCTCAACGGACAAACCGCTTTCGCGAGCAAGCCTGGAGGGTGTGGTGGTGATCAACGCACCGCGCTAACACCATCCAGCGTCGAAAACGAAGTGTCCTTGGCCGTCAGCAGAAAATCGCGCATGTACGGCGCATCGAGCATATCGGCGCGAATCCCGGCGTACAGCGTGGCAAACAAGCCTTTCTCCCCCAGCCGTTTGCCCTTCACGTAACCGCGTGAGCTGTATTCATGCAGCGCCCAGTGCGGCATGCCGCAGACGCCACGGCCGCTGGCGACCAGTTGCATCATCATCACCGTCAGTTCCGAGGTGCGTACCTGCGCCGGTTCGATGTCGGCCGGTTCAAGGAAGCGGGTGAAAATGTCCAGGCGGTCGCGTTCCACCGGGTAGGTAATCAGCGTTTCGGTCAGCAGGTCTTCGGGGACGATGTACGGTTTGCTCGCCAATGCGTGCTGATTGGCCACCGCGAGCATGGCTTCGTAGGTGAACAGCGGCACGTAGGTGATGCCGGCGATGTCCAGTGGATCAGAGGTCACTACCAGATCCAGATCACCCCGGGCCAGGGCCGGCAGCGGGGCGAAGGAGAAGCCCGAGGCGAGGTCGAGTTCGACTTCCGGCCAGGCGTCGCGGAACTGGTCGATGGTCGGCATCAGCCACTGAAAGCAGCTATGGCATTCGATGGCCATGTGCAGGCGCCCGGCGGTGCCGCCGGCCAGTCGGGCGATGTCGCGTTCGGCGCCGCGCAGCAGCGGCAGGGTGGCGTCGGCCAGTTGCAGCAGGCGCAGACCGGCGCTGGTGAAACGCACCGGTTTGGTCTTGCGCACGAACAATTGCATGCCCATACGCTCCTCCAGCTCCTTGAACTGGTGGGACAGCGCCGATTGGGTCAGGTGCAAACGGTCGGCGGCATCGACCAGGCTGTCCGCCTCGCGCAATGCGTGCAGGGTTTTGAGGTGACGGATTTCAAGCACCGGCTGGCTCCATGAACAAAACTTGTGATCAACACGAAAAGGTTGAGTTTGTCTCATGTTGGCCTGGCTGTCGACAATGGCGCCATCTTTTACTCATGGAGCACCTTCGACATGGCCGTGGCCCACACCCTTGGTTTTCCGCGCATTGGCGCCGACCGCGAACTGAAAAAAGCCCTCGAAGCCTACTGGAAAGGCGATCTCGATCAGGCCGCGCTGAACCAGGTTGGCCGTGATTTGCGTGCCACTCACTGGCAATTGCAAAAAGCGGCCGGCATCGACTTGCTGCCGGTCGGCGATTTTGCCTGGTACGACCAGGTGCTGACTCACTCGCTGACCTTCGGCGTGATCCCCGAGCGTTTCGACGGCGTGCGCGATGAGCACGGCCAGCCGAGCCTCGACACCCTGTTCGCCATGGCCCGTGGCGCTACCTCGAACTGCTGCGGTAGCGAACACGGCCAAACCCGATATGCCCAAGAGCTGACCAAGTGGTTCGACACCAATTACCACTACCTCGTCCCGGAATTCAGCGCTGATCAACAGTTCAAGCTGAGCTGGGAGCAGTTGTTCGATGAAGTCGAAGAGGCCAAGGCGTTGGGCCACAACGTCAAACCGGTGATCATCGGCCCGTTGACGTATCTGTGGCTGGGCAAGGCCAAAGGTAACGATTTCGACAAACTCGACTTGCTGGAGCGTCTGCTGCCGGTCTACAACCAGATCCTCGTGCGCCTGGCCGAGCAAGGCGTGGAATGGGTGCAGATCGACGAGCCGATCCTCACCCTCGACCTGCCGCAAGCGTGGAAGAGCGCCTTCGAACGCGCCTATCACATCCTTCAGTATTCGCCGTTGAAAAAACTCGTGGCGACCTACTTCAGTGGCCTGCAAGACAACCTTGGTCTGGCTGTCGGCCTGCCAGTACAAGGGCTGCACATTGATGCGGTGCGAGCGCCGGAGCAACTCGGTCAGGTGCTTGATCGCCTGCCGACCTACAAGATTCTTTCGGTGGGCCTGGTCAATGGACGCAACGTCTGGCGCTGTGAACTGGAGCAGGCGCTGGCGCAATTGCAACCGGCGCAGGAGCGTTTCGGCGACAACCTGTGGGTCAGCAGTTCCTGCTCGTTGCTGCACAGCCCGGTGGATGTCGAGCGTGAAGACACGCTCGATCCGGAACTGAAAAACTGGTTGGCGTTTGCCGTACAGAAGTGCAGCGAAATTTCCGTTTTGCGCGATGCGTTGAACGACCCGCAAGCGCCCAAGGTGCAAACCGCACTGGCCCAAAGCCGAGCGATTCAGGCAAGCCGTGCGCAATCACCGCGCATTCATAAAACCCAGGTGCAGGCGCGGATCAACGCGATCAATGCCAGCGACAGCCAGCGCCATTCGCCGTTTGCCAAACGTATCGCCAAACAACAGGCGCGCCTGCAATTGCCGACGTTCCCGACCACCACCATCGGCTCGTTCCCGCAGACCGCTTCGATCCGTCTGGCGCGTCAGGCCTTCAAGCAGGGCAAGCTGTCGGCCAACGATTACCACGACGCCATGCGCAGTGAAATTCGCCACGCCGTGCAGGTGCAGGAACGCCTGGGGCTGGATGTGCTGGTGCACGGTGAGGCCGAGCGCAACGACATGGTCGAGTACTTTGCCGAGCAGCTCGACGGTTACCTGTTCACCCGTTTCGGCTGGGTGCAGAGCTACGGTTCGCGCTGTGTGAAACCGGCAGTGATTTACGGCGACCTGAGCCGGCCGCACGCCATGACGGTGGACTGGATCAGCTACGCGCAAAGCCTCACCGACAAAGTCATGAAAGGCATGCTGACCGGTCCCGTGACCATGCTGATGTGGTCGTTCCCGCGTGAAGACGTGTCGCGCAAAGTCCAGGCGCAGCAATTGGCGTTGGCGCTGCGTGATGAAGTGGTGGATCTGGAAAACGCCGGGATCAAGATCGTGCAGATCGACGAAGCGGCGTTCCGCGAAGGCCTGCCGTTACGCCGCGCGCAATGGCAGGAATACCTCGACTGGGCGGTTGAGGCGTTCCGCTTGACGGCTTCGGGCGTCAAGGACGAAACGCAGATCCACACCCACATGTGTTACAGCGAATTCAATGACGTGATCAAAGCGATTGCCGACATGGACGCCGACGTCATCACCCTCGAGACCTCGCGCTCGGACATGGAACTGCTCGAAGCCTTCGAGGCGTTTGATTACCCCAATGACATTGGCCCGGGTGTCTACGACATCCACTCGCCACGGGTGCCGGACACCGCCGAGATGGTCAAGTTGATGAGCAAAGCGGTGCAGCGGATTCCGGCCGAACGGTTGTGGGTCAACCCCGACTGCGGCTTGAAGACCCGGGCGTGGCCGGAGACCGAAGCGGCACTGGTGAACATGGTGGCGGCGGCGCGGCAGTTGCGCACCCGGCTGGCGTAAGCGCTGGGGGTGATCGAAAGCCTGCGTGGCGAGAGAGTCGATCTCTCGCCACAGGCGTCCCTTGCCACCGCGTCAGTTAACGTCTGGCAGCATCAAAAAGTAATCGAGGATGGCCGATCCCCTGCCAATCTGCCCGGCAGGCAGGTCGGGGTTTTCGGCGCGGGTGACAAAGCGGTGTTCGGGCAGTTTCAAATGCGCTTTTTCGAAATCCCTGAACGGCACGCCCGGCCTTCGATAGTGAAAGTGGGCGTACCAAAGCAATTGTGCTGGGTCCAGCGATATGTCCCAGATCTCGTACTCCTGCATATGATCTGGTTTGTTCGGGGTTTTGGTGAGGTTCTGCAGGGGGCTGACCCTGCGGATCTCCACGACGTCGTGATCGATAAGATCCTGCAACATGCCATCGGTAGGCTGCTGGCTGGTCAATGATCGCTGGGTGCGTATGGATCGGCCGGTGACAATCAATTCGTCGGCCTTGTTGCGCAGTTGCTCAATGATCGGGTGCTGTGCCGACCTGGCCTGAATCAGGTTGGCGCGTTGATTCAACTCGCCGGCCTGACTGACCATCATGTGTTCCAGGTCGACGGGAAGCATGCCCAGATCGGCATTGCTTTCAACCGTGGCCCGGTAGGCTGTCTGGGCGTCCAGACGCCGTTGCGCATCGCTTACAAGGACGGCGAGCGCCACCTGTGGCGGTGTGGGGGGCGCAATGTTTTGCGGGTTCGTCAGACGGATTCTGCCGTCGGCGCCTTGTTCCCAGATTTCCTTGTATCCCCCGCGCCCGGTGAACACGTACTGGCGTGCCTGGGTCACCGGATGCCATTGCTCAACGCCATAAAGCACCTGATTGTCGGCGGTGGTGAAGACCCGCTGCACTACCTGCCCTGTGCGCCTTGGTGCAGGGGGATCAATGATGCCCCGGCGGGCACGGTCGCCCAAACGCTCGATTCCGCTCAGCAGCGGTTCAACCACATCCAGGTGGAAGTGTTGCGGATAGTTGGTGGTCCAGATCGTCATCTCGAGACGAAACCGGGAATACAGGTTGAGGCAATTTTGCAGAATCTGGTTGCGTTCGGCCTGTGACGCAATGACGTTAGGCAGGTTGTGCTGCGTGTACAAAGCCAGGTCAACATCGTCGCGAAGTTCGCGTGCCTGGGCCAACAGGTAGAACCACGACAAATCATCCGTGCTGCCATAGTTCTTGACCATTTCCAGTCGATGGGCGGTTTTCAGATACAGCAGGTTGGTATCGCTGTGGTTGGTATTGAGCTCCTCGACCAAGTGCGTCATGTTTTGTTTGTCCGCTCTGACGCGGATGCGGTCATACCAGAGGTTGACTTGCCCCCTGAGCGCCTCCATCTGCTCCAGCCATTGCACCATCTGTACACGCAACGTGCGGGTTTCTTCCAGCATCATCAACCGCTGGTGGAGCGTATCGGGCAGTAGATCGTCCATCGCATCACTCAGCACTTTGATTCTTTCTGACAAGGCTTTGGCTCTGTGTGAAAGGTGCAACGCGCGGCGCCTGTGCCGGTCAGTGATCAACCATGCAGTCTTGCTCTGCATTTCGATCAGGGTTCGTTTCTTGTTGCCATGGGTCAGTGGCATCAGGTCAACCAGTGTCTGATAGCGTTTGCTCGCCAACTGGATATCGCCGACACAGGCGGCTTCGACAGCCGGTTGCAGGACCGCTCGATCCGCCAGCGAGGCGCTAGCGTATTTATTGATCAAGGCATCGCTTATCTCTCCCCGGGCCTGGAGTTGGTCGGCGAGGTCGTCAACCGCCTGCGTCAATTGATGGTGTCGGCGAAATGTACGGCTGGCCCACCATTGCGGCAGTCGTTGTCGAATGGGGTCCGGCCAGTGCGGATCAAGTGCATCGGCCAGATATCCGACGACGTTGCCGCCGCCGAGCATGCCGCCTTCCAGGGTGGTGCCATACACGCCGAACCAGGTATCCCACTGGCCGGTTTCGTCCAGGGCGATGGGCTGTTTGTAGGTTTTTTGCGAGGTGCCACGCAATCGCCAATTGCGTGAATCGGTGCTGGGCTGAACTTCATAAATCCGCCCCTGACGCACGATGAAGTCACCGTCGGCGTGGCGGTAAACGCCGCGATAAAGGCCGCTGGTTCCCGGCTCCAGCCCGGCCAGGGAAATCGGACGTTGATACTCGTAGCCGGCAAAACGGGCGATCAAGTGGCGGGCCTGGCGCTGCGAAGGCATGTGCATCGCCGTCGCCGAGGTCGCCAGTGCTCGGGCCTGGCGTGCCCGCACCAATGAGCGAACCCCGCGCGAGACTCCCGAAAACACCATTTCACCGGGCAACAGATCCATGGCAGCGTCAATCAATGACACCAGTACCGACTCGATTTCGGCCAGGCCGTCACCCACGTCTGCGCGCAAAAAAGCCGCCACGGCCTGATTAGCCGCCGTCCAGGCATCGTAGAGCGCCAGGGCGGTGCCGATGAAAGGCAGCATGCCCAGGGCCATTTTGATGTAGTTGAATGCTCGCGGCCCTTTCAGGGCATAACGCTCCATGTACAACGCATCGTTGGAGCGAGAGGTCGAACGATGGGCTTCGATCAATCGGCCCATGTGCGCATCGAGCAGGTGGGCGGCAAACGAAGTCGTGGCCGGCCAGCGCACGCCGACGCCGATGATGGCGTCAAAACGCTTGAGCACGGCCTGCGCAATCCGGCCTTCATGTGCCCGCACGGTGCCTTGCAATGCCCGGCCGGCCAGATAAGAGGT
This sequence comes from Pseudomonas sp. NPDC087614, assembly GCF_044743485.1. Classification (NCBI taxonomy): domain Bacteria; kingdom Pseudomonadati; phylum Pseudomonadota; class Gammaproteobacteria; order Pseudomonadales; family Pseudomonadaceae; genus Pseudomonas; species Pseudomonas sp. NPDC087614. Next base: position 59,666 of record NZ_JBIUWN010000007.1, read on the forward strand.
CCACTTGTCTGTCTGACACAGCGTGTACAGGCCCAGGCGGGCCGCTTCCAGGTTGTCGTAACGGCGCAGGAATCGCTCATCGGGGCTGTCGGGCAGATACAGCAAGGTCGTGCCGCTGACTTGCTCTTCAATAAAAGTCACCCCGGACAATGTGGCCGGGCCCTCGTTGTGCGTGTCCTTGCCACCCGCGCTCAGATAGGCCGGGCGGATCACCACACGTTTGTTATCGGCATGCCAGGCCTCAGCGGTGTTGGCGTCGATGGCAATCTTCAGAATCTGCAACTCGTCCAGGCTGATCTGCTTCTGCAGATGGGCGAATTCACCTTGCAGTCTGAGCATGACCTGCCAGGGCTCGATCAGGCATTCGCGGCGATGTTCGCGCACATAAGCGGACTCATCCACCGACCCTGTGAAGGTATCGCGAATGAGTTTTTCATAGGCGTTGGGCAGATCCAGTTCCGGAATGACACGTTTGAGGTACGCAAAGGTAATGCCGTCCTCCAGCGTCTGGCGTTCGGTGGCATCGGTGGCGGTGATTTCGGTCTGGACGAAATTCAAACGCAACGAAAGCGGTTCGAGTTGCATGGACGGGGTGTTGTCGATGTTGAGCTGAGCAAACTCCACCAGGGTCATTTTGCTGCGGGCGGTACTGGGCACCATCACCAGTTCATAACCGGAATGTCCCGGGGCGGGCTTGAAGCGTTTTTCGTATTTCACAGACTCGGGCAGGTCGAGCGTCACCTCGAAATCGCCCTTGATCGAAAAATCATCGCCCAGTCGCTTCAGCAAATGTTTGCGGGTGAATTCGTCTCGCGATTCCAGCGCCAGCGCCAGTTGTTTATGGCTGCGGTGCATCGCCGAAATAAAGCGCTGGATCAGGTCCTTGAGTGTGCCCCGGTCTGTCTCGGACAGATGCTTGAGCCAGCCTGGCAGACGGGTGGCGAGCGTGTCGCTGCGATCCTGCTCCAGCACATGAGCGAAGGTCAGGTTGCGCGCGGCATTGACCGGCACCTGCAAGGCGGCGAGGGTGCGTTTACGCAGGATTTCCAGCTCGTCGTCGTGTTCGCTGCGGCCACGCAGTGCGCTGGCGTTCGACTCGAACTCACTGATCTGCGCATCAAGGCTCAAGTGCAGCGGATCGGTGTCGATCCGGTTCAACAGCAGTGTCAGTTCGGGGTCCTTTTCCTGGATCTTGAAGACCTCGCGTTCCAGTTCGCGGCGATTGGCAAAGCGTTGCAAGCCGCCGCCACTGCCGGGCCAGTAAAGCAACACACTGCCTGTCGAGTCTGCGTCGAGAAGCGCGGCTTGCCGCATCACAACAAGCGGGCCCTTGAGTGTTTCGGTCTGCGTGGTGGCGGTCGGGTCAGACGTTTGAGTCATTGTCAGGGTCAGGCTGGCAACCGTGAGCTCAGCGTCGCGCTCGGCTGCGAGGGGCGTGTCCAGAATCGCCTTGAGCAGATTGTGCTCAGCGCTATCGAGTTGACCCAGTGCCAATTGCACTGTTGCCTCGGCGTGCAAGCCGTCCTTGTGCGCCTGATGAATCTGATTGAACGCTGTATTGAACGTGCTCAGGTCCTGTGGTCGCGCTCGATACAGCAGGGCCGTCGCGGCCGTGTCGCAGGTTTTTTCTGCTGCTTCCAAGGCTTTGAGTGCGTCTTTGCACGCTTGCTGACGATGTCCCCTGCCGTCGTTTTCAAGCAATGCGTCGAGTGCGTCGCGCGCTCGTTTCAGCGCCGCATGTCGCACCGACAACGGGATTGCTGCACGCAGGCTGCCGAACAGCGACTGTTCGTCGGTTTCGATATCGAGTTGTGCAGGTACCGGGTTTGGCGGCAACGCCACGATGATCGCTTTGCGGCGCTGGCTATCGAGCAGGTCTGCCTGAACAAGCGATTGCGCGCCATGCGCCATCAGCCCGGGCTTGCCGTGGTTGGCGTTGCGTAACGCGCTGATCTGAGCCTGTTGGCGATCGGCAAACAGGTCGCTTGAGCCGGTAATCATTGGGTCGGTGGCGGCGCTGTAGACAAAGCGCAGGTCCTTGGTCGGCAAACCGGTCGGGACAAGCGCCTGGCCGGTCAGCCAGTCTTCCAGGACTTGGCGTGTGCTGAAGGCCTGGATGGCAACAGGGCGGGAGGGCAGATACAGCAAAGGACTGGCCCTGGCCGGATCGCCCACGCTGATGACCCACGCGCCTTTGAGTTTGACTTTGCTGTTATTGCTCAGCAGCAGCGCCAGTTGTTCCGTGTGGATGGGCTGACCGTCCAGTGTCAGTACCCCGGTGCGGGTATCGATGATCTGTTGCAACGGTTTGAGTTGTTCTGCGGTCAGGGTCCTGCGGGCGAATGCCACCTGGGCTGTGGCTTCGAAGTGATCACGGTAAAGCTGGATTGCCCGTTCGCGTTGAGTCACCGGGGTGCCGCGCGCGCGCGCGTCCCAAAAACTCAACCAACGAGCCTGGTGCGCCTGTTCGGTGCTCATGGCCTTGAGCAGTTCGAGCATTTGCAGCGGCTTCAAGGTGGCCAGCGGATGAGCCACAGGCACGCCGGTCACCCGGCTGTGCAGATCGACCGTCGCCTCCAGCGTCGGGTGTTGCAAGACAAAAGCACAGGCATCGGTGAGGCAGACAAAACGTTCTGGCTGGGTATCCGTGGCGGTCGAGCGCAGGCCGGCGTGCTCGCCATCAAGATTCAGTTGTTGGCGCAACAGTTCATTGATCGAGTCGCGCAGTGCAGGCGTCGCGGCAACCAATTCGCGCAAGCCTTGGCTGCTTTCGCGCCAGCGGGCCGTGGCCTGCTGCAACAGGCTGTCATCAAGATGTTTGGGCAGTGGGGCGGCGGGGGGCAGCGCCAGCGGTGGCGGGTAAGGCAGATCGGGGAAAAGGCTATCGGGCATGGCGGCATATCTCGCAATGGGAGCGGCGGTTCCACTCCTTGAGCAAGCCATTTAAGAGGGATCGCGAAGCACCATGGCGGTAGATAGTTATGGCATTGACGACCGCTCGGCACTCTTCATCAAACTGTCATCGAACTGTGGCAGCGCGCTTGTACAAACTTCATCAGACTCGCGCTCTACTGGGGTTCTGCGTTTCGGTGTTTTTCATGTACAAGGTTTTTCTATCAGTCGCGGCCATGTTGGCCGCGCTTTTGTTCGGTTTACCGGCATCTGCGGCGTCGCGTTGTGACGTGAATGTGCCGACCGAGCGGGTTGATCTGGCGCAGGTAAGCCTTGCTTACCAGAGCATCGGTCGTGCCTCGGACCCGGCGCTGTTGCTGGTGATGGGCCTGGGCGGGCAATTGATCCATTGGCCGGATGAGGTGGTGGTGGCGCTGTGTCAGCAGGGCTTTCGAGTCATCCGCTATGACAACCGCGATGTCGGCTTGTCGACCTGGCGGCAGGCACCGGCGGAGGCCAACCTGACCTTTGAAGTGCTGCGCTACAAACTCGGTCTGCCGGTGGCGGCGCCCTACAGCCTGACCGACATGGCCGAGGATTCACTGGGTTTGATGGATGCGCTGCACATCGAGCAATTCCATGTGCTGGGCGCGAGCATGGGCGGGATGATCGCCCAGCACATCGCCGCCATGGCGCCGCAGCGGGTGGAAAGCCTGACGCTGATCATGACCAGCTCCGGCGCCGAAGGTTTGCCGGCGCCGAGTGCGGCATTGGTGCAACTGTTGTCACGGCGCAGCGCACCGAACCGTGAAGTGGCACTGGAACAACAGGCGGATTTGCTGGCGGCGCTGGGCAGCCCTTCGGTCACCGATGATCGGCAGGCGTTGTTGCATCAGGCGGCGGTGTCCTACGACCGGGCGTTCAATCCCGAAGGCGTGAAGCGGCAGATCATGGCGATCCTGGCCGAGCCGAGCCGGGTGGCGCTGCTCAATCAACTGCGCGTGCCAACGCTGGTGGTGCATGGCACGGCTGATCCGTTGTTGCCGGTGATGCACGGCGTGCACCTGGCGGCGCATATTCGTGGCAGCCAGTTGAAACTCATTCCGGGATTGGCCCACCGGTTTCAGGAGGCGTTCAAGGCGCCGTTGCTGGCGGCGGTGTTGCCGTATCTGCAGGCGCATCGTGAGGACACGTCGCATTGGGCGCAGATCGAACCGGTGGCGGCGGGGAATCTGTTGTAGCTGAGGTTTGGCGGGGCCCCTGCGGGAGCAAGCTCCCTCCCAAAGGGGAACGCATTGCCAATGTGGGAGGGGGCTTGCTCCCGAAGGGGCCAGCACTGTCGCCGCAAGACCGGACAGGTGTATCGTCTGGGTTTTGCGGCGCGAGGTGGCTCATGAATTCCACTCTGAAAATCGATTTTGTCAGCGACGTGTCCTGCCCATGGTGCGTCGTCGGTCTGTATGGCTTGTTGCAGGCGCTGGAAATCCTGCGCAACGAAGTGCAGGCCGAGATTCATTTTCAGCCGTTCGAACTGAACCCGAAAATGAGCCCAGAAGGCCAGAACATCGCCGAGCATATCCAGGAAAAATACGGATCGACCCCGGAGCAGTCGCAGAAAAATCGCGAAGCCATCCGTGCCCGTGGCGCTGAGCTGGGGTTTGCCTTTCGCACCGATGGCAACAGCCGGATCTACAACACCTTCGATGCCCACCGCTTGCTGCATTGGGCGGGGCTGGAGGGGTTGCAGTTGCCGTTGAAGGAGGCGTTGTTCAAGGCGTATTTCACCGATGGCGGAAATCCGTCGGATCACGCGCAATTGGCGCAGATCGCCGAAGACGTCGGGCTGGATCGGCAACGCGCCGAGGCGATTCTGGCGGCGGACGAGTTTGCCGGGCCGGTGCGCGAAGAAGAGCAGGTATGGCTGCAGCGCGGGGTGAGTTCGGTGCCAACCGTTGTGTTCAACGGTCAGTACGCGGTGACGGGCGGGCAGCCGGTGGAGACCTTTGTCGGGGCGATCCGGCAGATCATGGCCGAGTCCAAGGCTGGCACCGTCAACTGACGAGCTACGAGCCCCTCACTGAAGACCTCTCCCGCAGGGAGAGGGGCTGACAGGCTTTGATCTTAACTGTGAAGACGCACCCAAACGGTCACCAACACCGTCGCCGCCATCAACCACGCCACCGCCGCGACCGCCAGCGAAGCCTCCAGGCGCATTCGATCGACCATCACATACAACGTCGCCAGATACACGAAGTATGGAATGATCGACCACATGCCGAACACGATCGTGGTCTTGAGGTCATCGATTGATCGCCCCTTGCCGACGATATAGTGCGCGATCAAGGCGAACGTCGGAAAAAGCGGCACCAGGCCGGCGATGTAATAGTTTCGGGTCTTGGCCAGCGCCGCCAGAATCACGACAACGGCAGCGCCGAGTGCCGCTTTCAGTAGCAGATCCATCAGTGGCTCAACCCATACTTTTTCACTTTGTCGAACAGCGTGGTCTTGGCCATTCCCAGTTCCAGGCTGGCCTGGGTCAGGTTGCCGCCACTGCGCAGCAAGGCGTCGTTGAGCAGGTTGCGTTCGAAGGCTTCCACCGCTTCGGCGAATGTCAGCCCCTGGCTACCGCTGCTGGCGCCGGACTTCTTGAAGGCCGGCAAGCCGAGGGCGAAGCGTTCGGCGACGTTACGCAGTTCACGCACGTTGCCCGGCCAGTCGTGGCTCATCAGGTTCGACAGGGTCTGGTTGTCCAGTTCCGGCAGGGCACGGTCGAAACGCAGGGCTGACTGCTGGGTGAAGTGTTCGAACAGTTGCAGAATGTCTTCGCGGCGTTCGCGCAGTGGCGGCAACTCCAGGGTCACTACGTTGAGGCGGTAATACAGGTCGCTGCGGAATTCGCCGGCCTTGCTCGACTCATCGAGGTCGGACTTGGTTGCCGCAATCACCCGGCAATCCACCGCCACGCTCTGGTTCGAACCGAGGCGTTCGAGGGTGCGTTCCTGCAATACGCGCAGCAGTTTGATCTGCAACGGCAGCGGCATGCTTTCCACTTCATCGAGAAACAACGTGCCGCCGTCAGCGTGTTCGATCTTGCCGATGCGGCGTTTGCCGGCGCCGGTGAAGGCGTTGGCCTCGTGGCCGAAGATCTCGCTTTCAAAAAGGTTTTCCGGCAGACCGCCGCAGTTCAATGCGACGAACTGCTTGCTGTGACGGCGACTGAAATCGTGCAGGCAACGGGCAACCAGTTCTTTGCCGGTGCCGGTTTCGCCCTCGATCAGGACGTTGGCCGAAGTGTCGGCGACGTTGGCGATCAGCTCGCGCAGGTTTTGCATGGCTGGCGAACGCCCGATGATCCGCCCTTCAAGGGAGTCACGTTCGGCCAGTTGCCGACGCAGCGACGAGACTTCGCGCGCGAGGCTGCGTTGCTCCAGCGCACGCCGTGCAACGTCCACCAGCCGCTCCGGCGAGAACGGCTTTTCCATAAAGTCGTAGGCGCCTTTCTGCATGGCGCCGACGGCCATGGAGATGTCGCCATGGCCGGTGATCAGCACCACCGGCAGGCTGCGGTCACGCTGCTTGAGACGGGTCAGCAACTCCAGGCCATCGATGCCCGGCAGACGAATGTCGCTGATGACGATCCCGGCGAAGTTGTCGCCGACCCGCTCCAGGGCTTCTTCGGCACTGCCGACGCCGATGCAGGGAATGTCTTCCAGCGTCAGCGCCTGTTGGCAGCCGAGCAGGACATGGGGGTCGTCTTCGACGATCAGCACACTAAGGTCGTGGTTCATATTGGCTCGGCAGGAGTAGGGCTTACCAACGGTAAACTGAGGACGAAGGTGGTGCCACCGCTGGCCGGGTGTTCGACACCCAGATGCCCGCCGGTGGCGGCCGCGAGGCTGGCAGAAAGGGTCAGGCCCAGCCCCAGGCCTTGCTCGCCCGGTTTGGTGGTGAAGAACGGTTCGAACAGATGCTTGCGTACTTGGGCGTCGACACCATGGCCGTTGTCGCGCACCCGCAGGCGATATTTGCCGTTGAACTCGTCACCCTCCAGCCACAGCTTGGGCAGCGGCTGCGCTTGCATGGCGTCGAGGGCGTTGCCGATCAGGTTGACCAGAATCTGTTCGAGACGGGTCTGGTCGATCTGCACCTGCACATCTTTGAACTGCCGATGCAGTTGCAGCGCCGAGCTATCCAGGCGTGCGCCGAGTAATTGCAGGGCCGCCTCCACGGCCTTGCCGAGGCTGGCCTGGCCCTGATTGTCACCACGCCGGGCAAAAGAACGCAGGCTGGCGGTGATCCGGCCCATGCGATCGATCAAGTCATTAATGGTCTTGAGATTGGTACTGGCGACATCGAGTTGACCGCGCTCAAGGAAGCGAACGGTGTTGCCCGACAGCGTGCGCATGGCCGCCAGTGGCTGATTCAATTCGTGGGCGATGCTGGTGGACATCTGGCCGATGGCAGCGAGTTTGCCCGCCTGCACCAGCTCATCCTGAGCCCGGCGCAACGTCTCTTCGGCCTGACGCCGTTCGCGAATCTGGCTCTTGAGGCGATCGTTGCTGGCGCGCAGGTCAGCGGTGCGTTCGGTAATCCGACGCTCCAGTTGATTGTTGGCTTGCTGCAAGGCTTCGCGGGCTGCGAGGCGGGTGGCGATGACCTTGCGCCGCTCGTTCCAGGCGATCAGCAGGAAGGCGACCAAGGCAAACGCGATGGCGACCAGAATGCCCTGATTGATCGCTTCGCGGCGCAGATCCTGAAGCGGCGTGAGCAGTGTGAAATTCCACGGTGTATCGCTTAAGGGGCGGGTCTGTGCCAGATAACTGATGTTTTCGTCATCGGACTGCAATTCACTGTTGGCCGGGAACGTGAGTTTTTCCACGCCTTCGGCCAGGGTTTCCCGGGCCAGCGGTTGCAGTTCGTTGAGCGGAAACCAGTAGTACTGCAGGCTGCGGGCGAGTTTTTCCTTGGTCTCATCGCTCAGCGGTACCACCGATTTGAGCCGTCGGGCCGGATCGCTGGAGAGAATGATGATGCCGTTTTCGTCACTGACAAACGCTTCGAGGCGCGCCCGTTGCCAGCGCTCTTCCATGGCTTCGAGCCTGACTTTGACGACGGCAACGCCGATGATCTTGCCGTGTTCTTCCAGGCCATGGGCCAGGTAATAACCGGGTTCGCCGTTGGTGCTGCCGATCCCGTAGAAGCGTCCGGGTTCGCCACGAACGGCTTTCTGGAAGTAGGCGCGAAAGGACAGGTCTTCACCGAGGTAACTGTCGACATCGCGCCAGTTGCTGGTGGCCAGGACGCGGCCAGTGGTGTCCATGACGTAGATGGCCCGACTGCGACTGCGCCGGTTCAGGCCCTCAAGGTATTGGTTGACCGTTTGCCGATGTTCCGGGGTCGGGTCGGCCAGCAGTTGCGGGACACTGGTTTCCAGTTCCAGCAGGCTGGGCAGGTAGGTGTATTTGCTGATCTCGCTTTCGACTGCTCGGGCGTGCAGTTCTAGCTGACGCTGGCCGTTCTCGCCGAGGCTGCGGATACCGAAGTGTTCACTGGTCCAGAAGCCGATGTAACCCAATCCGATCATCAGGGCGATGACCAGCGGCGGCAGGAACAAATGACGAATCAGACGGGGCTTCACGGCAAGTGATGGCGGCGCGGCGCGATAGAGAGTGGGGTCGCATTTCATCACAGATGCCTTGGGTCAACCACAACACAAATCTCAGGATCATCATTGATCCAGTGTGAAAGCGGGCTTGCTCGCCAAAGCGGTGGGTCAGTCAACGATAATGTTGAAAGTGCCGGCCTCTTCGCGAGCAAGCCCGCTCCCACAGAGGGGAGCGGTGTGTTGCTTTTAGTGCTGCAGAATTTTCTCGAGGAAATGCTGCGCACGTTCGGAGCGGGCCTTGATGTCGCCGAAGAACTCTTCCTTCGGGCAGTCTTCGATGATCTTGCCGGCGTCCATGAAGATCACGCGGTCGGCCACTTTGCGAGCGAAGCCCATTTCGTGGGTCACGCACATCATGGTCATGCCTTCGTTGGCCAGTTGCACCATCACGTCGAGTACTTCGTTGACCATTTCCGGATCGAGCGCCGAGGTGGGTTCGTCGAACAGCATGACGATCGGGTCCATCGCCAGCGCACGGGCAATCGCCACACGCTGTTGCTGGCCACCGGACAGTTGCCCCGGGTGCTTGTGGGCGTGGGCCGACAGACCGACGCGCTCAAGCAGTTGCAGACCTTTCTGGGTCGCCTCTTCCTTGCTGCGGCCCAGCACCTTGATCTGCGCGATGGTCAGGTTTTCGGTGATGGTCAGGTGCGGGAACAGTTCGAAATGCTGGAACACCATACCCACGCGTGAACGCAGCTTCGGCAGGTTGGTCTTCGGATCGGCAATGGAGGTGCCGTCCACGACGATGTCACCTTTCTGGAACGGTTCCAGCGCGTTGACGCACTTGATCAGGGTCGATTTGCCGGAACCCGACGGGCCGCAGACCACGATCACTTCGCCTTTTTTGACCTCGGTGCTGCAATCAGTCAGCACCTGGAAGTCGCCATACCACTTGTTGATGTTCTTGATGGAGATCATACGGCAAACCTTTTTTGCAGACGCTTGACCAGCAGCGAGGCGGCAAAGCTGATTGTGAAGTACACGACACCGGCAATAATCAGGAACTCATTGGAACGGCCAATGATGTCGCCACTGGCGCGGGACGCGTTGAGGAAGTCCACCAGGCCCACGGTGTAAACCAGCGAGGTGTCCTGGAACAGAATGATGCTCTGTTGCAGCAGCAGCGGGGTCATCTTGCGAAAGGCCTGCGGCAGGATGATCAGACGCATCATCTGGCCGTAGGTCATGCCCAGTGCCTGCGCCGCACCCATCTGGCCTTTGGGGATCGACTGCACACCCGCCCGGACGATTTCGCAGAAGTACGCCGCTTCAAACATCATGAACGCCACGATGCAGGAGGCGAACGCACCGATCGGGGTGTCTTCACCGGTAATCCAGCGCAGCACGAACGGCACCGCCAGATAGAACCAGGTGATCACCAGCAGCAGCGGGATCGAACGGAAGTAGTTGACGTACGCGCCAGCGATGCTCGAAAGCAGCTTGTTATGCGACAGACGCATCAGCGCCAGGATGGTGCCGAGAATGATCCCGCCGACCACGCCCATGGCCATCAGTTTGAGGGTCATCACCATGCCGTTCCACAAACCGGGAATGGCCGGGACGATGCCACTGAAATCGAATTCCATTATTTACCCCCCACGGAGATCAGGCCGGGCACGGCAACTTTCTTCTCGATCACGCGCATCAGCAGCATCAGGCTCATGTTCAGGGTGAAATAGATCAGCGTTGCCAGGGTGAAGGCTTCGAACAGGTTGGCCGAGAACTCGGCTGTCTGTTTGGTTTGAGCGAGCAGCTCCATCAGACCGATCAGCGAGGCCACGGAGGAGTTTTTGAACACGTTCAAAAACTCCGAGGTGAGCGGTGGAATGATGATCCGGTAAGCCTGGGGCAGCAGCACGTTCCAATAGATTTGCGGCAGCTTGAAACCCATGGCACGGGCGGCCGATTCCTGGCCGCGAGGCAGCGCCTGGATGCCGGTGCGCACCTGTTCGCAGACCCGCGCGGCGGTGAACAGGCCAAGGCACACGACAACACTCAGGTAGGCCGAGGTGGTCGGGTTCAGGTCCTGCTTGTACCACTCTTGCAGATCCGGCGGCAGCAGGTCGGGTACCAGGAAGTACCAGATGAACAGCTGAACCAGCAGCGGCACGTTACGGAACAGCTCGACGTAGCAGGTCGCGATGCCCGACACGATGCGGTTCGGCACGGTACGCATGACGCCCAGGATCGAGCCCAGCAGCAGGGCGATGATCCAGGCGACGATGGCGATGGCGATGGTCCAGCCCAGCCCGGAAATGAACCAGTCGAGATAGGTCTCGCTGCCCACGCCGGTGGACTTGAAGAACACGCCCCAGTCCCAGTTGTAATTCATTAGGGTCTCCCCTCGATTCGATCGATGTACAAGTGCCCGCCTGGGGAAACTCCGTTCCCGGCCTGATCCTGAGGGTCAGGCACACGCGATCGGCTCGACAGACACCGGTTCGAGTGTTTCCAAAAAATGCCAGCAGGGAGTGACCATCCCCTGAAGAGGCAGGTGCCTCTTCAGGGGACAAGGTTAGTCAGAAATCAGGACTTCTTGTCGTCAGCCGCTTTGTCGGTCGGATTGGCGATCAGGGCCTTGAGCTCGTTGCTCATCGGGAAGTTCAGGTTCAGGCCTTTTGGTGGAATCGGCTGCATGAACCACTTGTTGTAGATGGTGTTGATCGCGCCCGAGGCGTAGGTAGCCTTGATGGCGTCATCGACAGCCTTTTTGAACGGCTCGTCGCCTTTGCGCATCATGCAGCCATAGATTTCGTACGACTGTGGAGTGCCGGTCACTTCCCAGTCAGTCGCCTTCTTGGCCTTGGCGGCTTCACCTGCCAGCAACGCGTCGTCCATCATGAACGCAACGGCACGGCCCGATTCCAGCATCTGGAAGGACTCGCCGTGGTCCTTGGCGGAGATGACGTTCATGCCCATTTGCTTGTCGGCATTCATCGACTTGAGGATGCGCTCGGACGTGGTGCCGGCGGTGGTCACGACGTTCTTGCCTTTGAGGTCGTCGAAATCCTTGTACTTGGAGTCTTTCTTGGACAGCAGACGGGTACCGATTTCGAAGATGCCGACGGAGAAGTCAACTTGCTGCTGACGCTCGACGTTGTTGGTGGTGGAACCGCACTCGACGTCCACGGTGCCGTTCTGCACCAGCGGGATACGGGTTTGCGAGGTCACCAGGTTGTATTTGACCTGCAGGTCTGGAAGGTCGAGGTCTTTCTTGATCGCTTCGACGATGGCCATTTGGATATCGTGCGAGTAGCCGACCGGTTTGCCGGACGCATCAGCGATGTAGGAAAAAGGAATAGAAGCGTCGCGGTGGCCCAGGGTGATCACACCGGACTCTTTGATTTTCTTCAGGGTGCCGGTGAGTTCGGCGGCGAAAACTGGCGTGCTGATCAGAGCGGCAGCAATGGCTGCGCCCAGGATATGGGGAACGATGCGCATCAAATTTTCCTCGACATTGTTTTTTTTATGGAGCCAGTTCGTCGGCCCTTTTGTGCTTCGAATGCCTGACGGCTCCTGAAGGATTGGCTCAACAGACATTCGTCGCGAGAGTGTAGAGCATGAGTCGTGCCAAACCAGTCGAAAGTGGTTAACTGCTTGATCTGCTTGGTTATTAAGTTTTTGTGTCGGTGTTATTCGGGAAAACTGATCCGGTTATCCGAATCGACCGGAAGGTCGCGTTCGGAAAACCGAATACAGCCACTTCAGCGCCAGACCGGCAGGCAATCAAAAACAAACAGCAGGTGCGAAACCGCGCAGATCACCCCGAAAAACAGCACCAAAACGATCATCGGCGTACCGCCCCAGACCCGATAGCGCGGGCTGCCGAAGCGTTGGCGCGAGGCTCTGGCCAGCAAGGCCGGGGTAATCACCGCCCACAGGGTAGCGGCCAGTCCGGCGAAACCGATGGCGTGAAGAAACCCTTCGGGCCAGAGCAACCCACACAGCATCGGTGGCAGGAACGTGACCGCGGCGGTCTGCAGGCGGCCCATGGGGCTGTCATCGAAACCGAGCACATCGGCGAGGTAATCGAACAGGCCAAGGGTGACCCCGAGGAACGAGCACGCCACGGCAAAGTTAGAGAAGAAGGTCAGCAACAGATCGATGTTGGCGCTGTTGAGTCGCGCGCCCAATGCGCTGATCAGCACGTCGATATTGCCCCCTTGCCGGGCGATGTCCTTGAACCCGTCCCGGGGAATGTTGCCCATGCTGCACAGCATCCACACCAGGTACAGGCCAAGCGCGATCAGCGTGCCGCTGACCAGGCAGGCGCGAATCCGCTGTGGGTCCTTGCCGTAATGCTTCATCAGGCTCGGCACGTTGCCGTGGAAACCGAACGACGTCAGGCAGAAGGGCAGGGTGACCAGCAGATAGGGCCAGTAGTGGCTGTCGGCGCTATCGAGATTGAGCAGGGTGGTGCTTTGCACATGGCCGAGCAGCCCGCCGAAGGTCAGAAAGAACGCGAGGATTTTTGCCCCGAACACCAGCGTGGTCATGCGGCTGACTGCCGTGGTGCTGAGCCAGACGATAAACGCCACCAAGAGCGTGAAGCCCAGACCGCCGACACGCGATGACAGATCCAGGCCCATTGATTGCGCCGTATGGCGGATCACCGAACCGCTGGCCGAAATGTACGCGTAGGTCAGGATGTAGAGCACAAAGACAATGCTCAGGCCGTTCAGCCGGTTCCAGTGGCGTCCGAGCAGATCCCGGGTGATGGTGGAAAAACTCGCACCTTCGCGGTAGTTGAGATTGGCTTCGAGGATCATCAGGCCCGAATGCAGGGTGCAGAACCAGGCGAACAGCAGGACCGCCACCGAGCCGTAAAACCACAGGCCGGACATGACCACCGGCAACGAAAACATGCCCGCGCCGACGATCGTGCCGCCGATGATCATGGCACCGCCAAGGATCGAAGGTGATCGTTCGACAGCGGGAAGGGAAGCTATTGAAGTGACGCGCATGGCAAGGGCCTGCAATTTGAGTTGTTATAGGTACGGCTAACACGACCCCTGTGGGAGCGGGCTTGCCCGCGAAGAGGCCATCGAATTCAACGTCTCTGTTGACTGATCCGCCGCCATCGCGGGCAAGCCCTCTCCCACAGGGTTTTGTGCACGATGCGATTCAAACGATGTTCAGCAGGTGCGTCAGCTGCCGCACGCTCGCCAACAGGAAGTCGTCCTGCCCCGGCAGCGCATCGAACGACAACCCCACCGGCAACGAACCGGCGCGGGCGACCGGAATGCTGATGCTCGGCGCCGCCAGGTTGCTCGCCGGGTCGGTATTGCGCACGAAGGTCTCGAAATTGCTCTCGTCCGAGCAATCGCTGAGCAACGGCGCGCTGCACGCAACGGTAGGGTAGGCGAGCAGGTCCAGTTGGTGCTGGCCGAACAACGCCCGGTATTCCTTTTCCAGGCGCAGCTTGCTCATCAACGCCTGCACGTAGTCGGTGTAGGAGATCGCCGGGCTTTCCAGTTGGGCGGTGAGAATCCGCTTGATCGCCGGATCGCGGATCTGCGCGAGGATGTCGAGGAACTGCTCACCACGCCCTTGCCCCATGAGGAAACGAGGGAAGTCGATGAAGAACTCATAGATTGGCAACGGAAACTGAATGGCTTCGTTGATTTCACCGATCAGGGCATCGTCGACCGGCACGATGCTCACGCCGCGATCGGCCAGGCTGTCGATCGCGGCGCGGCAGTCGCGTTGCACGTTATCTTCAAGGTCGGCCCACAGGAAACGTTCCGGGATGCCGATGCGCAGCGGCCGATCATCGGCCAAACGGACGGGACGGTTACCGGTGAGGTGGCGGTGAACAAACTGGCAGTCCTCCACGGTGCGGGTCAGCAGGCCCGAGGTGTCCTTGGTCTGCGACACCGGGACGATGCCGTCTACGGGATATAGCCCGGTGGTCGGGCGGAAACCGACGATCCCGCAGAACGCTGCCGGGATACGCACAGACCCGCCGGTGTCGGTGCCGACCGCGCACGGCACCAGCCCGGCGGCGACAGCGGCGGCGCAACCGCCGCTGCTGCCGCCGGCGCTGTGGCGCTCGTTGGCAGGGTTGATCACGGCGCCATGGGTATGGTTGGCCGACGTCACGCCGAACGACAGTTCGTGCATGTTGTTCTTGCCCACGACCCGTGCGCCCAATTGTTTGAAGCGCTGGACGATGCCCGCATCGTGCTGCGGAAAGTAATCGGACAGGCCGGGGGTGCCAGCGGTGGTCGGCATGCCGCTGACGTTGATGTTGTCTTTGAACGACACGGGCAGGCCAAACAGTGCGCTGTCACGCCCGATCCCATCGGCCTTGAGCGCCGCCGGGTCGAAGGTGATGAAGCTGTTCAGGTGTTGCGCCATCGCATGACGATCGCGCAGCGCTTGCTGCCAGGTGTCCAGGCAGAGTTGGCCTCTGCGGAATCCGTTGACGAGCGCTTCAATAGAAAGCTGGCTGTACATGAATGTGTCTCGGCGATTGAAAGGGGCGGATTCAGCAGTAGCGATACTGCGAGTGCAGGTCATCGAGCGGGTTGCCGGCAATCAAGTCGCCACCCAGGCTGCTGATCACTGCGCAGGCACCGTTGAGTGCCGTCTGAATCGCACCTTCGGCCCAACCGCCGGTGAACGAGGCGCCGCAACCGGCCAGGTACAACCCGGTGTCTTGATTCGGATCGAGCGCGGTGCGGAACTGATAGAACAGGCGTTCGGAATAAATGTCGTCGCCGGGGAAGTTCAGCTTGAAGGCGCCCAGCGCATGCTTGTCGGTCAGCCAGTCGTATTCCAGAACGTAGCGCTGGTAGTCGCCACCGAGCGGCAGCAGATGGCTGGCAAATTCCGGTGCACTCATCGCCAGCTCATCGACCAGACGCAGGCAGCGCTGCACTTTGTCGGACATCGAGACCATTTTGTGCGAGTCATCTTCCCAGGTGTAACTGATCAGCACCACGCCCCAGGATTCCGGGTCCTGCGGTGCGTAGTCCAGGCAATACACGCCTTTGACCAGGGTGTCGGTCTGGATGTTTTGTGGCAGGCCGTGCTTGAGCCAGAACTTGTCCTTGGTCAGGATGAACAACTTGGACGAACCGACCATATGGGTCTCATTGATTGCCCGCGCCACGTCGCGATTGACGAAGGCCTGGTTCTGCGTGAGCTTGAGGTTGACTTGCAGTGCGCGGGTCGTGGTCGTGGTAATCACCCGGTCGCAGGCGTAGGTTTCGCCGTTGCTGCCAGCCAGCAGGATTTGCCCGTCCGGGCCTTTGTTGATCGATTCGATGCGCGTGCGACAGATCATGTCGCGTACCTGAATACCGTTGAACGAGGTGTCGGCGATCAGTTCGGCCAGCGCCGAGATGCCGTTGGGCACCAGGCGTTGATTGACCTCCAGGGCATTGACCACCAGCCGCAGGATTTCCGTGAACGAGGCGCGATACACCGACTGGAAACCGCCCGAGCCAATCCCCAGCGAACCGAACAGGTGAAAGTCTTCCGGCTTGCGCCACGCCCGGCCGCCGGGCGGATTGTTGCCGGTGAAAATGCGCACCATCGCCGAGTAAAACGAGCTGTCGCCGAAGCAATCCAGATAGCGCTGCCACTCCGGCTGCACTTCGCAGTAGTTGTGCTGCTTGAGCAATTCAGTCAGCAGCAGCGGCGGTGCGAGACTGCTGCCGTCATCGAGTGTTACGCCTTCGCGCAAGAATGCGTTCCAGCCTTGGTGTACGGTGCTGAACAAGGCCGGCGGCGGTTGCATCGCAGCCCAGTGATGGGCCTCGCCACGGTAGTGGATTTCTGTGTCGACGACGCCCGGATCGGGAAACGCTTCGGTGGTTTCGATGCCGAAGCGGTTGAGGTAATGGAACAGTCCGACTTCGCTGGGCGGGAAGCGCATGGCGCCCATTTCGGCGATGAATTGCGGTTGGTCTTCGTCAAAGCACTGGGTCAGCAGACGACCGCCGACGTGTTCCGGTTCGGCTTCGAACAAGGTGACGCGGCGTGCACCCGAGCGCAGCAATTCGTAGGCGGCGACCAGCCCGCTCAGGCCGGCACCGACGATACCGATGTGTTTCTCGGCGGTTTCCACTGGCAGGTAACCGATGGCTTCTTCGGCATTGCGCAGGAACTGGCCGTAGTCATACAGCAGATCGACATAGGGAAAAGACAGGCACGCGGACGCCTGGTTGGAGCCTTTGGAAGTAGGGTTCACAGGGGGGATTCTCGGTCGATCAGATAATGAGCTGCAGGCTTTCAAGGGCGCGTGCGGGGTTGAGCAACAGGATCTTTTTGCCGTGGATTTTCCAGGTGCCATCGATATTGATCAGTTGGTGTTCGACGGTCACCGGGTAATGCCATTCGCTGTCGCCACGGGCTTCGCAATACAGCATGTTGCTGCTGGCGACGGCGCTGTACGACGATTCATCCAGGGTGATGCGCGGGCGTTGGGCGATGTGCAGGCTGCGGCTCTTGGGCTGCTGGGAAAAGTTGCGCGCATTGGCCAGCCGATTGATGCGCAGCGTGGTCAGAAAGCGGTCTTCATACACCAGCGATGATTCATGCAACGGGCTGCGTTGCTCGCGGGTCATGGGGATCCAGTAGGTGTAGTCGTCGCTGAGCAATTGTTGCCAGGCGTCGAAATCCTGCTGGTCGAGCAGGTGCAGTTCGGTCTCGATCAGTTGCTCGATGGCGTGTTGATTAGATGGATCGTGTCGCATGGTCGCCCCGCATCAAGTGCTGCCAACTGTTATAGAAATTACGCATCGCCATTTCGCTGGTGCCGGACACCACCTGGGTCTGCTCGTAGGTTTCATTGGGTTCGAACAAGCGACTGACGTTGACCCATTCGTTGGCATCGCTGCCCAGGCCTTCCATCGCCCGCTCGTACATTTCCACGTCGTCGTGGGCGACCATCGAGCACGGCGAGTTGATCAGGTTGTTGTATTGCACGGTTCTTTCGAGCAACTGCACGGGCGCGCCTTGCAGTTCGAAGATCCACGATTCGACGATGGTTTCCCGGGCGCTGACCGGCTTGATCACGCGCAGCGTCTGGATCGGGCCCTTGACCATCAGATTGGGGAAGTACACGGTGTTATGCCGGGTGTCGTCGAGGATCGCCCGGGCCTGGTCTTCGCCGTAGCTGTCGACCATCAACTCCCAGTAACCGGGAATATCGGTGTAAGCCTTGTGGATCGAGTTGCTGACCCCGGTGTGCCCGTGGCCGTTGGGCCAGACGCGAATGCCCATACCGGCGAAAAACTCGTAAGAAGCCATGAACGGCGAGAACAGTTCGACGGCCATCGGCGGCTTGCCCTGTTCCCCGGTTTCCTTCCACAGACGAATCGCTTCGCCAGCCGAGGACTCGTGAGCGATCATCGGATGGCAGGTATCAGTCTGGTTATCGACGACCATTTTCCAGTTGCAGCGATGGCGGTGCAGCAGCGGTTGGCCGATCACTTTCAACTGACCCCGCGGCGAGCGCATGACCATGTTGTCGAGGGTCGACAGCGATTCGCCGAAGAACTCGTCGAAGCCGATACCTTCTTGCGTCAAACGCACGAACACGAAGCCGCGATAGTTATGCACCGCCGCCACGTTGCGCATGCCCTTGTGCGCGGAACAACTGCTGAGGTCGCAGTCGTCGTATTCCTTTTTTACCGGAATGCTCAACAACTCGCCGTCGGTCTTGAACGTCCAGGCGTGGTACGGGCAGCGCATGAAACGCCCGACATTGCCACGAGTCTCGGCCAGGACTTTCACGCCCTTGTGCGGGCAGCGGTTGTGCAGCACGACGATCGCGCCGTTCTTCTGGCGCACCATCGCGAGCGGCTGCTGGGCGAGGGTGGTAGTGAAGTAGTCACCGGTTTCGGGGATCAGGCTGTCGTGACCCAGGTAACACCAACTCGCGGCGAAAACCCGCTGTTGTTCCTGTTCGAAGAGTGACTGATCAAGGTACAGAGATTTATGCACTTCTCTGCCATTGAAGTAGTTGTCCAACGGGGTGTCCTCTTTAGATCGCCAGCTTCAGGCGTGGGCTTTTCGCCCGTGAAACACAGGGATAGATCCGTGCGCTACAGGCAGCTTCTTGTTCGCTCATGATGAAGTCGCGGTGGTCGACTTCGCCTTCCAGTACGTCCAGTGCGCAGACGCCGCATTCGCCGCGACGGCAGTCGTACAACGGATCGAGCCCGGCCGCTTCCAGGGCTTCGAGCAGCGTTTGCTCAGGGCCGATTTCGACGCTAACGCCAGAGTCGGCCGCGTCGATCACAAAGCCTTGTGCGGCATCGTTGCGGGCAACGTTGAACACCTCAAGATGGATGCGCTCACGGGCCAGGCCGACGGCTTCGGCATGGCTCAAGATTTCGTTGAGCATCGAAGTCGGGCCGCAGACATAGAGACGGTCGTCGGCGTCGAGGTCGGCGAGCAGTTGATTGATCGCCGGGCGGCTGCCGGACAGGTGCAACTGCATGCGCTCCTGCAACTGAGCTTGCAGATGTTCGGCGTAAGCGGCGTCATCGGCACTTTTCGCGAAGTAGTGCAGGAGCGGCGTTCGCTCAAGCGTATGCAGATGGCGCAGGATGCCGGTCAACGGTGTAATGCCGATACCGCCGGCAATGGCGATATCGCGGCCGGTGCTGGCGTCGAGCGGGTAGTTGAAGGTGTTGAACGGGCCTTCCAGTTCCACGCAGTCATCCACGGCCAGAGCGCCGATGTAGCGGCTGCTGGCGGAATCCGGCGAGAGGCGGATAGCAAAGGTGAAGTTGCCGTCGGCGGCCTCATCCAGATGTACCGTCGAATAGTGACGGCAGTCGCTCAGCCCGGGGATCAACCACTTGAAATGCGCCCCGGCATGGCTCATGGCGGCCAGGGTGGCCGGGCCGCTGACCGTTATTTCCTTGATCGACGCCGACAGCATCCGGCATTGGGTGACGGTGTATTTCATGCGGGCTTTACCGGGCTGATTGGCGTTTCGTGCAGGTACAACCATTGGACGTCGTGGTGCTGAACGCAAAGGATCGCTACCGAGATGCGCGACGTTTCAACCTGGTTCAGGCGATGGGTTTCCTTGTAGCGTAGCGCTACTGTCGCGCCTTCGTGCCAGACCGTATGCAGGTCGCTGATCAGGATTTCCAGGCCTTTACGGGCGCCGATTGCACCTTTGAACAACTGTTCGACCTGCGCCCGGCCGACCACCGCGGCTGAGGTGGTGACCATGCTGAAGTGCTCGGCGAAGACCGCCATCAGCGGTTCCACGCTGGCTTCGCCCGTGCCGTCGGTATCGGTAAACACACGGTGAATCAGTTCATGCACGTGGTGAATGCTGTGTTGCGCTTGTTCAACCAGGTTGTTGTTCATGACATTCCTTTGGAGGGTTCAATTGGCTCATTTGAAACAGCGGGAACAGCCCGACCAGCGCCGCAATCGCGAAGGTCGCGTGATAGGCCGCCGTGGTGTCGAACTGCTTGAGCAGCAGGTTGAAGATCATCAGAAACAGCGCGGCACCGAGGCTGAACGACATTTGCCGGTTGATGTTCCAGATCACGCTGGCCTTGTGCGTGTCGCCGCCGGCAAAATCCATCAGCGAAGTGGTTTGCGCGGTGTTGGCGCCGATGCCGCCACCGATGCCCATCAGGCTGTAAGCAATCACGATTACCCACAGATCCGTCGGCGCATTCACCAGCATCAGCGTGGCGATGCCCGCGCTGTGCAAGAGCATGCCGAGGATGAACAGGCGTTTGGCGCCGACCCGGTTGTAGACCCGGCCACAGATCGTCATCGCGATGAATGCGCCGATGGCATAGAGGATCATGAACATCCCGGTCAGCCGGGCGCTGAAGTGCAGGGTGTTCTGCAGGAAGAAAATGCTCATCAGGTTGACCCCGGTGAACACCCCCGGAATCGCGTAATAGATGAAGATCGAAGTGCTGAGTTTTTTGCTCTTGAGCAGGCTCAGTTCGATGATTGCGTTGCTGGATTTACGGTAGTGCGCAAGGTACAGCGCGATGAATATCAGGCCCGCGACCAAGCAGGCGATCGCGGCCGCTGCCGGGTAGTCGCCGCCATACAGCGACATGCCCATCAGCAGGCTGGCCAGTGCTGCGCTGACCAGCAACAGGCCTTTGATGTCCGGGCGGGGCAGGCTGGCGGGTTTGCTTTCCTTGATCCAGAACCACGACAGCCCGGCAGCGATCAACGAGAACGGGATGTTGCTGTAGAACACCCAGCGCCAGGAACTGCTATCGACGATGATGCCGCCGACCGTGGGCGAAATGGCCGGGGCGATCAGTGCCACTGCCATGACCAGCGTGGAGATTTTTGCCCGCTGCTCGCCCTGAAACAGATTGAACGTCAGCGCCTGGCCCACTGGAATCAGCAGCCCGCCGCCGATGCCCTGGATAAAACGCCAGATCACCAGTTCATGGAAGCTGTCGGACAAACCGCACATCCATACGGAACCGGTGAATACCAGCATAGAGGCGGTGAGAATCTCGCGACTGCCGAAGCGGCCCGCGAGCCAGGTGCTCACTGGAATAATCAGGGTCAGGCCGAGAATATAAGCATTGGCGACCCAGGCCACAGACGAAGTACTGACTTGCAAAGTTGCCGAGATACTGGGCAATGCCACAGCCGACATGAATATATTAATGCAGTCAATAAAAAATCCGATCAAAAAAATCAGCGCGATTTTATAGCGATAGTTCATGTTGTATCCCCTTTGCCGCGCAGCATAGGGGCGGTGGACTTGAAGTGTCGATACGACTATGCTTAAAACAATGTTTGACAGGATTTAACAGTGAGCCATAGCGCCATGCACTCTCATCTTAATCGGGTTCAGACGTTTCTCGCGGTGGTTGATTTTGGTTCTTACACCAAGGCCGCCAATTACCTGAGTATCAGCAAAGCCATGGCCAGCCTGCATGTCAAGGCGCTGGAAGAGGTTTTGTCTGCGACATTGCTTATTCGCAATACGCGCAATATATCGCTGACGGAAATTGGTCAGGACTTTTATGAAGAGTTCAAGGGAATAGTCGCGGACATCGATAATGCCTTCGATAACGTATTGAAGGGTAATAATCGTGTCTCCGGTAAGTTGCGCATAAGTTCCACGAGTGAATATGGCGAAAAGTATATTCTGCCGTTGATTCCATTGTTCTCCGAGCGCTATCCGGAAATTCGCTTGTGCTACAACTTCAATTCTTCATTGAATGATCTGGTGGCGGAAAAACTCGATCTGGTGATTCGCCTCGGCAACTTGGCAGACTCGGCATTCAAGAGCCGTAAGCTGGCGGATTACGAAATTGTGCTGGTCGCCAGCGAAGGGTTTCTCGCTCGTTATCCGGTGAATGAGCCACAGGCTCTGAACAATGTGCCGTGGATCGCCAACAGCAATCTGCAGGCACCGACACAGTGGAGCGTGCGTGACGGGCAAGGGCAAAGCGTCGAGATCAACGGCATCAATCACTTCGAGTCGAATTCCTCCACGGCCATTCGTTCGATGACGCTGTCGTCGCTGGGGGTTTCGGTATTGCCGGCGTGGGTGGTCGAGGATGACATCGCCAGCGGGCGTCTGGTGCGTTTGCTGCCTGAGTACGCACTGCCTTCGCAATCGATCAACGTGGTATTCCCCAACAGCCCGCACCTGCCGCACAAGTCGCGGGCGTTTATTGATTTTCTGTTGTTGCATCTGGCGCGCTGACCTCGCTGGTCAGCGCCCGATCCGTAGAAAAGAAAAAGCCCCTGAATCTCACGATTCAGGGGCTTTTCCGTTCAAGCGATGATCAGTGATCAGGCCGCTTCAATCTTGCCATTGTGCTCGACCTTGCCCAGATACGCCGCCAGTTTCTCCTGCTCGGCCGCAGTGGTGAACAACCCCAGCTTGCTGCGGCGCCACAGAATGTCGTGCGCGGTAGTCGCCCACTCTTCGCTGCACAGGTAATCGACTTCACGGGTGTAGAGCCCGCCACCCAGTTGTTCGCCCAGGTCGGCGAGGGTTTCCACGCCTTCGAGCATGCGCCAGGTGCGGCTGCCGTAGGTGGTCGACCAGCGACGAGCGATTTCAGTCGGCACAAAGTCGAACTTGTCGCGAATCAGTGCGCTCAAGGCCTGCGGGGTGGTCATGTCTTCGCCGCCGGGCAGGGTAGCGGTCGCCGTCCAACTCGGGCGCATCTGGGTGAAGAACGGCATCAACTGCGCCATCGCCGACTCGGCGAGTTTGCGGTAGGTGGTCAGCTTGCCGCCAAACACCGACAGCAACGGTGCTTCTTCGCCGCTGCCGGACAGCGCCAGGGTGTAATCGCGGGTCACGGCCGACGGGTTGTCGGATTCGTCGTTGCACAGCGGACGCACACCCGAATAGCTGTGCTGAATGTCGTCGCGGCTGATCTGCTTCTTGAAGTGGGCGTTGACCACTTTCAGCAGGTAATCGGTTTCGCCCTCGGTGATCGCCACTTTGGCTGGATCGCCGGTGTACTCGCGGTCGGTGGTGCCAATCAGCGTGAAATGGTTCAGGTACGGAATGGTGAAAACGATGCGCTGATCTTCGTTTTGCAAGATGTGCGCATGTTCGCCTTCGTACAGTTTCGGCACGATGATGTGGCTGCCCTGAATCAGACGGATGCCGTACGGCGACTCCATCTTCAAGTCATCACGAATGAACTTGGCGACCCACGGGCCGGCAGCGTTTACCAGCGCTTTGGCGGTGATCGAAAACAGGCTCCCGTCGGCGCGCTCCAGGTTCAGATGCCACAAGCCTTTGGCGCGACGGGCGCTGACGCAACGGGTCTGGGTGTGGACGTGGGCGCCTTTTTCCCGGGCGGCCATGGCGTTCAGAACAACCAGGCGAGCGTCATCGACCCAGCAGTCGGAGTATTCAAAGCCTTTTTTGATTTCGCTTTTCAGTGCGCTGTCGGCGCCGAACTTCAGGCTTTTAGAACCTGGCAACTTTTCGCGCTTGCCCAGGTTGTCATACAGGAACAGACCGGCGCGGATCATCCACGCCGGACGCAGGTGCGGGCGGTGCGGCAGCACGAAACGCATCGGCTTGACGATGTGCGGCGCCTTGGCCAGCAGGACTTCGCGCTCGGCCAGTGCTTCGCGCACCAGACGGAATTCGTAATGTTCGAGGTAGCGCAGACCACCGTGGATCAGCTTGCTACTGGCCGACGAGGTATGGCTGGCCAAGTCATCCTTTTCGCAAAGGAAAACAGAGAGACCGCGACCGGCGGCATCCGCTGCGATCCCGACCCCATTGATCCCGCCACCGATGACGGCGAGGTCGTAGATCTCAGAGATAGGGGGCGTACGCAAGGTAGATGTTGACATCGGCTGGCCTCGGGCTCTTTTGATTTTCTGTATTGGAAATCGAACATTAATGTTCATTTTCGAAAATGGTAGCTCATAAAGACGCGCACAGCCAGTCGACTTCGATTGAAAAAACTCATCGAAGGGCGGTTAAAAGAAGATATTCGAACATCAAATGTGCGCAAGAGCGCGGCAGATGTGCTGTTTGTGAGGGACTCTTCGCGAGCCAGCCCGCTCCCACAAGGGGAGCGCATTCCATAGGTGGGAGCGGGCTGGCTGGCGAAGGCGTCGGTACAGCCGATGAATATTTGAGGGGTTAAACGACTTCCAGGCGAATCTTGTGCTGACTCAGCAACTGCGCCAACGCTGGCACTGGCTGCTGATCCGTCACCAGGCAATCAATCAGGCTGATCGGGCCGAGCCGAATCATCGCATTGCGCCCGAATTTGCTGGAGTCCGCCGCCAGGATCACCTGCCGCGCATTGGCGATGATCGCTTGGGAAACCCGTACTTCCTGATAATCGAAGTCGAGCAGGCTGCCGTCCTCGTCGATACCGCTGATACCGACCAGGGCGAAATCGACCTTGAACTGATTGATGAAATCCACGCTCGCCTGACCGACAACCCCGCCGTCACGGCGCACATTGCCGCCCGTCAGCAACACATCAAAGTCATCCTTGGCACTGAGCATTGACGCCACATGCAAGTTGTTGGTGATGATTTTCAGGTGGTTGTGATTGAGCAGGGCGCGGGCAATCGATTCGGTGGTGGTGCCGATGTTGATGAACAGCGAGGCGTGATCGGGGATCTGGGCGGCGATGGCTTCACCGATGCGTTGTTTTTCATCGCGCATCTGATCGGCGCGCATCGCATAAGCCGTGTTTTCGACGCTGGAGTCATAGGCGGCGCCGCCATGGTAGCGACGCAGCAGATTGGCTTCCGCGAGCTGATTGATGTCGCGGCGAATGGTTTGCGGGGTAACAACGAACAGCGTGGCCATTTCCTCGATGCTCACATAGCCGCGTTCGCGGACCAGTTCGAGGATTTGCTGCTGACGGGGAGGCAGATTCATGGGGCTTCCTTTGGGCTGCCGTGCAAAATTTGCCCATGATGCCGCAGGAATCCGCTCCCTACCAGTTAGAACCCTATAAGGATCCCGAGACTGTCTTATTCAGCGTCTTCGCGTTCCCAGTCACGGGTACGGCTGACGGCTTTTTTCCAGCCTTTATAGAGTTTCTCTTTTGCCACTTCGTCCAGGCTCGGTTCGAACTCGCGTTCGATGACCGCTTTGCCGCGCAGTTCGTCCAGGCTGCCCCAGAAACCGCACGCCAGACCCGCCAGATAGGCTGCGCCCAGGGCAGTGGTTTCGCGCATTTGCGGGCGCTCGACCTGCGTGCCGAGGATGTCGGCCTGGAACTGCATGAGGAAGTTATTGGCAACTGCGCCGCCGTCCACACGCAGGGCCTTGAGGCGTTCACCGGAGTCCTGCTGCATGGCGTCGAGCACGTCTCGGGTCTGGTAGGCAATCGACTCCAGCGCGGCACGGATGATGTGATCCACGCGCACGCCACGGGTCAGACCGAACAGGGCGCCACGGGCATACGGGTCCCAGTACGGTGCGCCCAGGCCAGTGAAGGCTGGCACCAGATACACGCCGTTGCTGTCTTTGACTTTATTGGCGAAGTATTCGGTGTCGTGGGCGTCGTTGATGATCTTCAGTTCATCACGCAGCCACTGCACGGTGGAACCGCCGTTGAATACCGCGCCTTCGAGCGCGTAAGCCACTTCGCCGCGCGGGCCGCAAGCGATGGTGGTGAGCATGCCGTGCTTGGATTTCACCGCTTTGTCGCCGGTGTTCATCAGCAGGAAGCAACCGGTGCCGTAGGTGTTCTTCGCCTGGCCCGGCTCGACGCACATCTGGCCGAACAGTGCCGCTTGCTGGTCGCCGGCGATACCGCCGATGGCGATGCCGCTCTTGGTGCGACCGTAGATTTCCGAGGAGGCTTTGACTTGCGGCAGCATTTCGCGCGGGATGTCGAGGATCTCCAGCATCTTCGAATCCCATTCAAGCGAATGGATGTTGAAGAGCATGGTGCGCGAGGCGTTGGTGTAGTCGGTGACGTGCACCTTGCCGCCAGTGAATTTCCAGATCAGCCAGCTATCGATGGTGCCGAACAGCAGTTCGCCGTTGCGCGCACGTTCGCGGCTGCCTTCAACGTTGTCGAGGATCCACTTCAGTTTGGTGCCGGAGAAGTACGGGTCGGTGACCAGGCCCGTGGTGTCGCGGATGTAGTCTTCGTGGCCGTCACGCTTGAGCTGCTGACAGATCTCGGTGCTGCGGCGGCACTGCCAAACGATCGCGTTGTACACCGGGCGGCCGGTGGTCTTGTCCCAGACTACGGTGGTTTCACGCTGGTTGGTGATGCCGATGGCAGCCACCTGATCGTGATGCAAGCCAGCCTGAGCCAGCGCTTCAACCATCACTGCGCTTTGGGTGGCGAAGATTTCCATCGGGTCGTGTTCAACCCAACCGGCTTGTGGGTAATGCTGGGCGAATTCGCGCTGCGCGGTGCAGACCACGTTCGCGTCGCGGTCGAAAATGATCGCGCGGGAGCTGGTCGTACCCTGATCGAGGGCAATGATGTAGTTCTTATTCTCAATGTCGGTCATGTCGATTGCCTTGGACGAAAAAAGGGAGAGTGGGCCTTGGCGCAGGCTCTATTGGGCAGGAGCTTGCGCCGACTGTTTCAAGAAGTTCTTGGTTTGCCGTCAATGGCCGGTTCTGCATCCTTTGTAGCAGGTGTGGCGCCGGTCAGGTGGCGGGCGATGAGCCCGCGATACCCGGCAGCGCCGAGGCAGGCACCGACAATCGGTGCAAAAATCGGAATCAGGAAGTACGGAATGTCGCGGCCGCCAGTGAAGGAAATTTCACCCCAGCCGGCGAAGAAAGTCATCAGCTTGGGACCAAAGTCACGGGCCGGGTTCATCGCAAAGCCCGTCAGCGGGCCCATCGAACTGCCAATCACGGCAATCAGCAAACCGATCAGCAGCGGCGCCATCGGGCCTCTTGGCAGGCCGTTGTTGTCGTCGGTCAGGGCCATGATCACGCCCATCAGGATGGCGGTGATGATCATCTCGACCAGAAATGCCTGGGCGGTCGACAGCACCGGGTTCGGGAAGGTGGAGAACACCGACGCCAACTCAAGGCTGGCCGCCGAGCCGCGCACCATTTGATGAGTTTGTTCGAAATCGAAGAAGAGATTGCTGTACAGCGTGTAAACCAACAGCGCGCCGCAGAAGGCGCCGGCAATCTGCGAAAGGATGTAGAACGGCAGTTTGCGCTTTTCGAAGTCAGCGAAGATGGTCAGCGCGATGCTCACCGCCGGATTCAGGTGCGCACCGGAAACGCCGGCGGTGAGGTAGATCGCCATGCTCACGCCGACGCCCCAGATGATGCTGATTTCCCACAGTCCGAAGCTGGCGCCCGCGACTTTGAGCGCGGCGACACAACCAGTACCGAAAAAGATCAGGAGTGCAGTGCCCAGGAACTCGGCCATGCATTGGCCTGAAAGCGATGGTTGCTGTAACGCAGTTGTCATTGAAAACCTCGATTTTTGTTGTTGTCTGGCGCACTGCCGACAGGGCAAGGCGCGATTTTCACCGAGGCGGGATCCCCATCCTGTTCTCGGTCTGCTGCTGGGTGCTGCCGTGATCATAATTCTTACATTATTCAGATTCGAAAAAATATAGACAAGAAACAAACCTGTCAAAGGTCGAAAGTGAACCATTGGTCACAATAAAACTATCAATGCGGTGAATGATCCTATTTGGAGGATGGAAGTTTTTTCGGTTGTTCGCCTGCAGGCCACGGGAAACGTGACTTGTGCTAGAGCCTTTTCGCCGGCGATGGCCTAGAATTCTGCGCAGGATTTTTCTGTCACTGCCGAGTCTGGAGCTGTCATGACCCCTGCGTTGGACTTGTTGAAAAAAGTTCGTGCCGAACATCGCGTGCACAGTTACGAACATGACCCCAAAGCCGCGTCTTACGGGCTGGAGGCCGCAGAAAAACTGGGGCTTGAGCCTGCGCAGGTGTTCAAGACGCTGCTGGCCGCCACTGAAAAGGGTGAATTGCTGGTCGCCGTGGTGCCGGTCGTCGGAAGTCTCGATCTAAAAGGTCTGGCACACGCCGCCGGTGTCAAAAAAGTCGAAATGGCCGACCCGGTGGCGGCACAGCGTTCTACGGGGTATCTGTTGGGTGGCATCAGCCCTCTGGGGCAGAAGAAACGCTTGCGCACTTTTATTGACCGCTCGGCTCAGGGGTTTGCGACCCTTTACGTCAGTGCCGGCCGACGCGGGCTTGAGGTCGAGTTGGCGCCTGCCGTGTTGGCCGAACATACCCAGGCCACATTTGCCGACATCGGCCGCGCATGACCATTTGCACTGTATGAAGAAAATTGGCCGGTTCTGTCACTGGCGCGGATCAGGTGTCAGTTGCATGCTCGATCAACGGACTGAGGGAGAAGGTTATGCAACTCGAGTTTCATCAGGTCGACGCGTTCAGTGATCGGCCGTTCAGTGGCAATCCAGCGATGGTTTATCGGCTCGACGCCTGGCTGGCGGACGAGTTGATGCAGAAAATCGCCGCCGAACACAATCTGGCGGAAACTGCGTTTCTGGTACGCGAAGGTCAGGCTTGGCATATCCGCTGGTTCACCCCGACCACCGAAGTGCCGTTATGCGGTCACGCCACGTTGGCCAGTGCCTATGTGCTATTCGAAATTTACAAGGAAACCGCCGAACGCCTGGATTTTGTCTGTCAGTCCGGGCCGCTGAGTGTCAGTCGTGAGGGGCGGCGATTGTGGCTGGACTTCCCGTCGATCGAGCCTTGCGAGATTGGTGTGACGCAGGATGTCGAGCGGGCGTTGGGAGTCGAGGCGCTGGATGTGCTCGGTTCCAGTGAGCTGTTTGTGGTGCTGGAGTCGGAGCAGGCCGTTCTGGATTGCAAGCCGGACAGGGTCGCGCTGGCCAAGCTGCCGTGGTTGGGTGCGATCGTCACCGCTCGCGGCAATCAACACGATTTCGTCTCGCGCTACTTTGCGCCAGCGATTGGTATCGATGAAGACCCGGTGACCGGTTCGACCCATTGCAGCTTGATTCCATACTGGTCAAAGAAATTGGGCAAATCGAGCCTGACCGCATGCCAGCGTTCGGCGCGGGGCGGGGAGTTGTTCTGTCGGCTGGAAGGTGAGCGGGTGAAGATTGGCGGTCATGCGACGCTGGTGGCGAGCGGCACACTGCGCCTGGGTTAAGACAAAAACCAATGTGGGAGCGGGCTTGCTCGCGAAGGCGGTGTATCAGCAAACACTCGTGCTGAATGACACGACGCTTTCGCGAGCAAGCCCTCTCCCACATTTTCTATCGTGTTGAATCAGAGCGCGCTGCTGTAGCGGCGCACGCCGTTTTCCACTGCCGGAATCTGCGCTGCCGTGCTACCGGATGCCTGGAACAACACCAGATGTTCGGCTGCAACGCGAATCCCCACCTCAGCACCGACGTGGTGATCGGCATGACTGGGGAAGATCGACTCCAGTTGCGCACCGGTCGGCAGTTGCAGGCGATAAAGCGTCGAAGCCCCCAGGAACGTCTTGCCGACAATCCTCGCCTTCAAAGCACTGTCCGGCGCATAAACGATGTCGTCCGGACGCAACAGCACATCCACCGCACCACCCACCGGCCAGGTATAGGCACGATTACCGCGCAGTTCACCCAGTTCGGTCTGCACCGATTCCGGGCTGCCGAGCTGGCCGCGAATGAAGTAGCCCTGACCGATGAAACTGGCCACAAAAGGCGTCGCCGGTTCGTGATACAGGTTGTACGGGGTGTCCCATTGCTCCAGTCGCCCCTCTTTGAAAACGCCGACGTGATCACTCACGGCAAAGGCTTCTTCCTGGTCGTGGGTCACCAGTATCGCGCTGGTACCACGAGCCTTGAGGATGTCGCGTACTTCATGGCTGAGTTTGCGGCGCAGTTCGCCATCGAGGTTCGAAAAGGGCTCGTCGAGCAGCAGCAGTTGCGGCTCTGGCGCCAAGGCGCGGGCGAGGGCGACACGCTGTTGCTGGCCACCGGACAATTCGTGCGGGAAGCGTTTGCCAAGGTCCTTCAGGTTGACCAGTTCCAGCAACTCCTCGGTCACGCGCTCCTTGTGCGGATGCTTGCGAATGCCGAAGGCGATGTTGTCCGCGACGCTCAGGTGCGGGAACAGCGCGTAGTCCTGAAACACCATGCCGATCCGGCGTTTCTCCGGTGCCAGGGTGAAACCAGGGCTGGAAAGGGTCTCGCCACCGAGGGTGATTTCACCTTCGTGCACCGGTTCGAAACCGGCGATGGCGCGCAGGGTGGTGGTCTTGCCGCACCCGGATGAGCCGAGCAGGCAGCCGATATCGCCGGCGTTGAGGTGCAGATTGAGGTTCTGCACCACACGTTGATCTTGATAGCCGCAAGCGAGGTTGCGCAGGTTCAGCAGTAATTCATGGCTCATGCGTGGTGATATGCCGGTTCGACGAGGAACTCGAGCAGGGCCTTCTGTGCGTGGAGACGGTTTTCTGCCTGATCCCAAGCGACCGAGCGCGGGTCATCAAGCAGGTCGAGACTGATTTCTTCGCCACGGTGCGCGGGCAGGCAGTGCATGAACAGCACGTCCTCGGCGGCCAGATCGAGCAGGGCACGATTGACCTGGAACGGGGTGAACAGCTTGAGACGCTTGGCGGTTTCTTCTTCCTGGCCCATGGACGTCCAGACGTCGGTGCTCACCAGGTGCGCGCCGCGCACGGCGTCCTGTGGGTCGCGGACGATGGTCACGCGGTCGCCGGCCTTGGCGACGAACTCCGGGTTTGGCTCGTAGCCTTCCGGGCAGGCGACGCGCAATTGGAAGTCGAACTGGATCGCGGCCTCTATATAGCTGTTGCACATATTGTTGCCGTCGCCGATCCAGGCAACCGTTTTGCCCTGGATCGAGCCGCGATGTTCGAGGAACGTCTGCATGTCGGCCAGCAACTGGCACGGGTGCAGGTCATCGGACAGGCCGTTGATCACGGGCACGCGGGAGTTGGCTGCGAATTCGGTCAGGGTGCTGTGGGCAAAAGTACGGATCATCACCGCATCAAGCATGCTCGACATGACGATGGCGCAGTCGCCTATCGGCTCGCCACGGCCCAGTTGGGTGTCGCGTGGCGAAAGGAAAATCGCCTGGCCGCCGAGCTGGATCATGCCGGCTTCGAAGGAGATCCGGGTGCGCGTCGAGGATTTCTCGAAGATCATCCCCAGCACACGGTTTTTCAGAGGCTCGAACAGTACGCCGCGGTTACGCAGGTCCTTGAGCTCAACGCCTCGACGGATCACGCTGACCAGCTCTTCGGGCGTGCAATCCATCAGGGAGAGAAAGTGCCTTGCGCTCATCATTGACTACCTTTTGCTACACACCGCAGATGCTCAAAGCCTTGTTTAACGGAACAACGGGCGAGACCTGCGGCGTAAGCCGCACGGGGCGACGAAAATGGGGGAAGGCGCGATATTGACACTAAATGTCGCGTTTTTCCAATAGGCTACGGTTTTTTGCGGAATTCGGAGGGCGGACTTGAAGTTGCAGTCGCGCATTTGAAGCCGGGTTCAGGACAGCAGCGAGCCTCTTTGTACACTGGCCTCAAGGGGCTTGGCAATCCGCCGTGGCGCAGATGGCGCTGCTTTGGTCGGTTTACGACCACTGCGCCACGAATCGCTTGGTCGGGTGCTCGGGCTGAAACATTTGCTAAAGCAAAGTGCTGGGTTATAAATACATTTCGAGCGACGCAGGAAGCCTCCGCATGGAATCGAAAGAACAACTGTTAATGGAATTGCTGGGCCACACGGCTCGCTCACTGACCCATCTCACCGCCTCGGTCACCTCGATGTCCTTCGAGCTGCTGCGCAGCGAGGACGAAGTGGTCAAGACTGCCGGTCGGCACATGATCGACCGGATGGCAACCATCAGCGCCGGGCTCGACGAGCATTGGCGTCTTATCGGTGAACTCACCGGCGTGCATATTGCCCACGAACAGATCGAAACCATCCAGGAAATTCAGTTGCAGGCGCCACCGCACTTGCCGCAGAACTGACGCAATGGGCTATCGGCTCGCCTGATAACCGTCGATTCACAAGACGAACGTCGCTGGCGCCCGGCCGGCGCCCGGGCCATAGTTTTGTTCCCGCAGGCGTAGTGCCCGCCCCAGAACAAGACAGAGACTGGCCATGACCAAGACTCTCCATCACCGTGCCTGCCACCTGTGTGAAGCCATCTGTGGCCTGACCCTCGAGACCACCGAAACCGATGGCAATGTTGCGATCACCTCGATCAAGGGCGATGCCCTCGACACGTTCAGCCGTGGGCACATCTGCCCCAAGGCCGTGGCGTTGCAGGATATTCAGAATGACCCCGATCGCCTGCGCCAGCCAATGCGCCGGGTTGGCAGTGAATGGCTGCCGATCGAGTGGGATGAGGCGTTTGCGCTGGTGGCCGAGCGTCTGGCGGCGATTCAGGGGCGCCATGGGCAAAACTCGGTGGCGGTCTATCAGGGCAACCCTAGCGTGCACAACTACGGGTTGATGACCCACAGCAACTACTTCCTCGGTTTGCTGAAGACGCGCAATCGCTTCTCGGCGACCTCGGTCGATCAGTTGCCCCATCATCTGAGCAGTTATCTGATGTACGGCCACGGTTTGCTGTTGCCGATTCCTGATATTGATCACACCGATTTCATGCTGATTCTGGGCGGTAATCCGTTGGCGTCCAACGGCAGCATCATGACCGTGCCTGACGTCGAAAAGCGCCTCAAAGCCATTCAGGGCCGGGGCGGCAAAGTGGTGGTGGTCGATCCACGGCGCAGCGAGACGGCGGCAATCGCTGATCAACATCTATTTGTGCGGCCCGGGGGCGATGCGGCCTTGCTGTTTGGTGTCCTCAACACATTGTTTGGCGAAGGCTTGACCCGCGACAGTCACTTGCCGGTCGACGGCCTGGACGAGGTGCGCGCCGCCGTGGCGACGTTCACCGCAGAAGCCATGAGCCCGTTGTGCGCCGTGCCCGCCGAACAGATCCGCCAGTTGGCCCGCGATTTTGCCGCCGCGCCCAGCGCGGTTTGCTACGGGCGGATGGGCGTTTCAACGCAAGCCTTCGGCACCTTGTGCCACTGGGTGGTGCAGTTGATCAATCTGGTGACCGGCAACCTTGATCGCGTCGGCGGGGCGCTGTGCACGGAGCCTGCAGTGGATCTGGTGGCATCGACCTCGGGCGGGCATTTCAATAAATGGCAAAGCCGTGTGTCGGGCCGTCCCGAGTACGGCGGCGAGTTGCCGGTGTCGGCGCTGGCCGAAGAAATGCTCACCGACGGCGAGGGGCAGGTGCGCGCACTGATTACCGTCGCCGGTAACCCGGTGCTGTCGACGCCTAACGGGCGGCAACTGGAGCAGGCGCTGGACGGTCTGGAGTTCATGGTCAGCATCGACCTGTACATCAACGAAACCACGCGTTATGCCGACCTGATCCTGCCGTCGACTTCGGCGCTGGAGAACGATCACTACGACACCACGTTCAATCTGTTCGCGGTGCGCAATGTCACCCGTTTCAATCGCGCAATTCTCGCCAAACCCGAGGGCGCCTTGCATGACTGGGAGATTTTCGTCGGCCTGGCCAAAGCGTTTGCCGAAAAAACCGGCAAGGAACTGAAGCCAACAATGCCGCCGGCGAAGATGATCGACTTGGGCCTGCGCATGGGGATCTACGGTGACGCCGGCGAGCAGAAACTGTCGCTGGCAACGCTGTTCGATCATCCGCACGGCATTGACCTTGGCGCGCTGAAACCCAATCTCACGCCACGCCTGAAAACGCCGAATCATCGCGTGCAGGCCGCGCCGCCGGAGATACTCGCCGACCTCGCACGGTTCGCGACATTGCAGGCGCCCGCCGCCGATGAGTTGCTGATGATCGGCCGCCGCCATGTGCGCAGTAACAATTCCTGGATGCATAACTATCATCGTCTGGTGAAAGGCAAGCCAAGGCATCAATTGCTGATGCACCCGGATGACCTCGCCAGTCGTGGGCTTGAAGATGGCCAGTTAGTGCGCGTCAGTTCACGGGTCGGGCAGATCGAAGTCCAAGTGCTCGGCAGTCTGGACATGATGAAAGGCGTGGTGAGCTTGCCTCACGGCTGGGGGCATGCGCGTCCCGGTGTACAGATGGCGATTGCCGGCAGTCAGCCGGGTTCCAGTGCCAACGACCTGACCGATGAGTGTCAGCTTGACGAGCTGTCGGGTAATGCCGCGCTCAATGGCGTTCCGGTGACGGTGGTGGCAGCCTGAGCATGTCTGTCGGGGAGACCGAGCATGGCGCTCGGGATTCCGTTACAATGCGCCACCGTGCCGACCCATGAGTCGGAAAGTTCAGCCGAGGTGCTCCATGGATATCATCGAAACGATTAAAGAGCAGATTGCCAACAACACCATTCTGCTTTACATGAAAGGTTCGCCGAATGCCCCACAGTGTGGCTTCTCCGCGAAAGCTGCGCAGGCTGTGATGGCGTGTGGCGAAAAGTTTGCGTACGTGGACATCCTGCAGAACCCGGAAATCCGCGCCAACCTGCCAAAGTACGCCAACTGGCCGACTTTCCCGCAATTGTGGGTGGGCGGTGAGCTGGTCGGCGGTAGCGACATCATGGCTGAAATGTTCGCCAACGGTGAGCTGCAGACTCTGGTCAAGGAAGCATCCGCCAAGGCTGCTGCGGCCAAGTCCGAAGCCTGATTGGCTTCTGCCCGGATTTCAGCCAGTCTGAAATCCGGGCAATAAAAAGCCCCGCCTCTTGAAAGAGGGCGGGGCTTTTTAGTGTCTCGAGTTTAGCGCTGGCTAATTACTCGTCTTCGCCCATCTGCGATTGCAGATAGTTCTCAAGACCGACTTTATCGATCAGGCCCAGTTGGGTTTCCAGCCAGTCGATATGTTCTTCTTCGGATTCGAGAATGTCTTCGAGCAGTTCACGGCTGCCGAAATCGCCAACGGATTCGCAATGCGCAATCGCGGCTTTAAGGTCAGCATGGCCGGTCTTCTCGATACGCAGGTCGCATTCCAGCATTTCCTGGGTATGCTCGCCGATGTGCAGTTTGCCCAGATCCTGCACGTTCGGCAGCCCTTCGAGGAACAGAATGCGCTTGATCAGCTTGTCCGCGTGTTTCATCTCATCGATGGACTCGTGGTACTCGTGCTTGCCCAGCTTGTTCAGGCCCCAATCTTCATACATGCGGGCATGCAGGAAGTACTGATTGATCGCGACCAGTTCATTGGCAAGGATCTTGTTGAGATGCTGGATGACTGTAATGTCGCCTTTCATGATGGGAGTCCTGCCCTGTATTAGCTGTATATAAGGCGGAGTTTGAGCTTGGTACTTATAAGTGTCAAACCTAAGTTATTGAATAATAAATGAAAATAAATCTGAATAAGAATGTTTGTGTTCCGCGTCTGGAGCCTAACCAATTGATTTTCAGGCATAAAAAAACCGGACATCAAGTCCGGTTCTTTGAAATGAGGGTATTTACGCGGCAGTAAATTCTACCGGGTAGGGGATCGCGGCCTGGGCGGTTTGCAGCTTGGTCAGGGTTTCGCGAACCACTTCCTTGGCCAGGCAAGCACATTTGCCACATTGGCTGGCGACGCCGGTGGCCTGGCGAACTTCTTTGTAGCTGCAGCAACCTTCATAGATCGCTTCGCGGATCTGTCCGTCGGTGACGCCAGTGCAGAGACAAACATACATAAGTGAGAACCGTCGCTGGTTGTGACTCAATTGCGATGGATCTTAATGTTAACGAGAATGATTGTCAAAGTGCTTTCGCAAAGCTTTTGGCCAGAATGGCCAGTGACTGACGAACGGTGACAAGTGGCTATTTGCCTGGCCCTGTAAATGCAGCGTCCTTATTCGCCTGCCCCAAAAAACCTTTAAGGACAGGCCAAAAACGCAGTGTATGATGGTCGGCCCTTGCGAAGGGGGTTCGTGTCACAGGGCTGTCGCCTGAGGGTGGCAGGCTGGCCCGGACCCTGAACTTCAAGTTTTTACACCAGGAGATATCAATGAGCGTACTCGTAGGCAAACAAGCCCC
>NZ_JBIUWN010000007.1:95697-96090 GCF_044743485.1 Pseudomonas sp. NPDC087614
GTCCTCGGCCATCAAAGGCAAATACGGCCTGGTGTTCTTCTACCCACTGGACTTCACCTTCGTCTGCCCGTCCGAGCTGATCGCTCTGGACAACCGCATGGCCGACTTCAAGGCACGCAACGTGGAAGTGATCGCGGTTTCGATCGACTCGCACTTCACCCACAACGCCTGGCGCAACACCCCGGTCAACAATGGCGGCATCGGCCAGGTGAAATACACCATGGCTGCCGACATGAAGCACGACATCGCCAAGGCTTACGATGTTGAATCCGAAGGCGGCGTGGCGTTCCGTGGTGCCTTCCTGATCGACGACAAAGGCGTTGTCCGCTCGCAGATCATCAACGACCTGCCGCTGGGCCGTAACATGGAAGAGCTGATCCGTCTGGTCGACGC
>NZ_JBIUWN010000007.1:96100-129097 GCF_044743485.1 Pseudomonas sp. NPDC087614
TGCAATTCCACGAAGAGCACGGCGAAGTCTGCCCTGCCAACTGGAAGAAAGGCGACAAAGGCATGAACGCTTCGCCAGAAGGTGTTGCGGCTTACCTGACCGAGAACGCTGCTGCCCTGTAAGGCGCAACGTCAAGGTACAAAAAAACCGGCTCACGTAGCCGGTTTTTTCATGCGCGGGATTTATTCGAAAACCATCAGTCGTCGAAGTCTTCCCAGCCGCCCATCTGTTTCCAGCGATTGACGATGCCGCAGAACAGCTCAGCGGTTTTCTCGGTGTCGTAACGCGCGGAGTGCGCCTCACGGCCGTCGAAATCGATATCGGCTGCCTGACAGGCTTTCGCCAGTACGGTTTGACCGTAGGCCAGACCGGCCAGCGTGGCGGTGTCGAAACTGGAGAATGGGTGGAACGGATTGCGCTTCATATCCAGTCGCGCAACAGCGGCATTGAGGAAGCCGAGGTCGAAGCTGCTGTTATGGCCGACCAGAATCGCCCGTTTGCAGCCGTTGGCTTTCAACGCCTTGCGGATGCCACGGAAGATATCGGTCAGCGCCGTTTCTTCGCTAACGGCCATGCGCAACGGGTGATCAAGCTTGATCCCGGTGAACTCCAGTGCCGCAGCTTCGATGTTGGCGCCTTCAAAAGGCTCAACGCGGAAGAAGTAGGTGTGATCCGGGTAAACGAAACCCTTTTCATCCATGGCGATGGTGGTCGCGGCAATCTCCAGCAATGCATCGGTGGCCGAGTTGAAGCCACCGGTTTCTACGTCGACGACAACCGGCAGGTAACCGCGAAAACGCGCTGCCATTGGATGACGGGAACCGCCGCCGCCACCTTGACCTTCCAGTTCGTCGTCGAAATGGTCTTCACTCACGCGTGTTCCTCCAGCAGACGCCAGCGCAGCTTTTCACCGGCGCGCAGCGGGATAACGGTCAACTCGCCAAACGGCAGGCTGGTCGGGGCGGTCCATTCTTCGCGAACCAAAGTGATGCGGTCGGTATTGGCCGGCAGGCCGTAGAAGCGTGGCCCGTTGAGGCTGGCGAACGCTTCTAGCTTGTCCAGCGCATTACGCTGTTCGAAGGCTTCGGCGTACAACTCGATGGCGGCGTACGCGGTGTAGCAGCCGGCGCAGCCGCAGGCGGCTTCCTTGGCGTGCTGGGCGTGCGGTGCCGAGTCGGTGCCGAGGAAGAACTTCGCACTGCCGCTGGTGGCGGCGTCGAGCAGGGCTTCCTGATGGGTATTGCGCTTGAGGATCGGCAGGCAATAGAAGTGCGGGCGAATCCCGCCAACCAGCATGTGGTTGCGGTTGTAGAGCAGGTGATGCGCCGTGATGGTCGCGCCAACGTTGGCCGAAGCCTCGTTGACGAACTGCACCGCATCGCCAGTCGTGATGTGTTCGAACACCACTTTGAGCGTCGGGAAACGCTCGACGACACGGCGCATGTGCTCATCGATGAAAATCTTTTCGCGGTCGAACACGTCGACATCGCCGCGCGTGACTTCACCGTGGATCAGCAGCGGCATGCCGACTTCGGCCATGGCCTCCAGCGCCGGGAAGATCTTGTCGATGCTGGTCACTCCGGAATCGGAGTTGGTGGTCGCGCCGGCTGGGTACAGTTTGGCGGCGTGCACGAAACCGCTGGCCTTGGCCTCACGAATTTCTTCGGGTTGGGTGCGGTCGGTG
The DNA here is from genome assembly GCF_044743485.1 of Pseudomonas sp. NPDC087614. NCBI lineage: Bacteria > Pseudomonadati > Pseudomonadota > Gammaproteobacteria > Pseudomonadales > Pseudomonadaceae > Pseudomonas > Pseudomonas sp. NPDC087614. The sequence continues at coordinate 97,785 of NZ_JBIUWN010000007.1, forward strand.
AGGTACAGCACCATCAACGGCTCGAAACCACTGCCGGCCGGGCGAGCAGCGAGAATCCGCTGGCGATAGCCGTCGGCTTCAGCGGCGTTGCGCACCGGAGGTACCAGGTTGGGCATGATGATGGCGCGACCGAAGGTGCGCGCAACATCGGCAACGGTATTGGTCAACACAGCACCATCGCGAAGATGAATGTGCCAGTCGTCGGGACGCAGCAGGGTCAGGCGGTCGGACATGAGGGGATTCCAGGCGGGTCAAACTGAGGGGAATGCTACCCGAAAAGACTCTTGCAGGCACTCGCTATCAAGTTTTGCAGGAACCTTCCGATATCCCATAGGTATGCCGTAAACATGTGTGTATCGGTCTTTTTGTTGCAGAAGCCAATGGAGCCTCCCGTGCGCCAGCGTTATTTAGCCTTGCTCAGTGTGTTTGCCAGCCTTCCCGCGATGGCGCTGACCTACCAGACTCGACTGGAGAACATTGAGTGGACGGTCGCCGGCGATAAGTTCGAGTGCCGTCTGACGCAACCGATCACTGATTTCGGTTCGGGAGAGTTCGTGCGCAGGGCCGGTGAACAGGCAATATTTCGTTTGAACGCCTATAACGCCATGCTGGGCGGCGGTTCGGCGACGTTGCTCGCGGCAGCCGCGCCATGGCAGCCGGGGCGCGGCGACATCAATCTGGGCTCTGTCAGGCTGGGCAGCGGCAACATTCTGTTCAGCAGTTCGCAGTCTCAGGCAGGTGGACTGATGAGCGGCCTGATGGACGGGCGCAGCCCTGTTGTACGCCGTGCCTCGGGCGATGGCCGGGTTTCGGAAGTGCGCCTGTTGCCGGTCAAGTTCAGCAAGGCGTTCAACGAATACCAGAGTTGTGTGGCGAAATTGCTGCCACAGAATTTCGATCAGATCAAACAGTCGCAGGTCGGCTTCCCTGGGGGGGGCATTGATCTTGATGCTGCCGCCAAGGCCAAACTGCAGGTCATGCTCGATTACATGAAGGCCGATCCGACGGTCAATCACATCGAGCTTGACGGCCACTCCGACAACAGCGGTAATCGCCTGACCAACCGCGAGTTGTCGCGCCGCCGTGCATTGGCTGTGGTCGATTTCTTCAAGGCCAACGGCATTCAGGAATCGCAGATCACTGTGCGTTTCCACGGTGAACGTTATCCACTGGTGCCGAACACCAATGCGGCCAATCGGGCGAAGAACCGCCGGGTGAATGTGCATTTGACGCGCGTGACCCCGACCACGGCTCCAGCGCCTCAGGCCAGCACTCCCGCCAATACCGCGGCGACTTCCTGACCTGCCGGTCATCGTCGCGCTCTCGACAGATTCTGTCGCTTTGTCGTCTTAAGCTGTCGCGCCTCTGTAAATTATCGCGTTGGAGCGGTAGACTCCTCGGCTTTCCGTAGAACCCCGTGGAGTGATGGCATGGCGGACGTAAACAAGGTCGTTCTGGCGTATTCCGGCGGCCTGGACACTTCGGTGATCCTCAAGTGGCTGCAGGATACTTATAACTGTGAAGTGGTGACCTTCACCGCAGATCTCGGTCAAGGCGAAGAGGTCGAGCCGGCCCGCGCCAAGGCTCAGGCCATGGGCGTCAAAGAAATCTACATTGATGATCTGCGCGAAGAGTTCGTGCGTGATTTCGTGTTCCCGATGTTCCGCGCCAACACCGTTTACGAGGGCGAGTACCTGCTGGGTACTTCCATCGCACGTCCATTGATCGCCAAGCGTTTGATCGAAATCGCCAACGAAACCGGCGCTGACGCCATTTCTCACGGTGCGACCGGCAAGGGCAACGACCAGGTGCGTTTCGAACTGGGGGCCTACGCACTCAAGCCAGGTGTGAAAGTGATTGCTCCGTGGCGCGAGTGGGATCTGCTGTCCCGCGAGAAGCTGATGGACTACGCCGAGAAGCACGCGATCCCGATCGAGCGCCACGGCAAGAAAAAATCCCCGTACTCGATGGATGCCAACCTGCTGCACATCTCCTATGAAGGCGGCGTGCTGGAAGATACCTGGACCGAGCACGAAGAAGACATGTGGCGTTGGACCGTCTCCCCGGAGAACGCTCCTGACACCCCGCAGTATCTGGAACTGACCTACCGCAACGGCGACATCGTTGCGCTGGACGGCGTCGAAATGACCCCGGCCACTGTTCTGGCGACACTGAACAAGATCGGTGGCGAGCACGGCATTGGCCGTCTGGACATCGTCGAAAACCGTTACGTGGGCATGAAGTCCCGTGGTTGCTACGAAACCCCGGGCGGCACCATCATGCTGCGCGCTCACCGCGCCATCGAGTCGATCACTCTGGACCGCGAAGTCGCTCACCTCAAAGACGAGCTGATGCCGAAATACGCCAGCCTGATCTACACCGGCTACTGGTGGAGCCCTGAGCGTCTGATGCTGCAACAGATGATCGACGCTTCCCAGGTCAACGTGAACGGTGTGGTTCGCCTGAAGCTGTACAAGGGCAACGTGATCGTGACCGGCCGCAAGTCCGACGATTCGCTGTTCGACGCCAACATCGCAACGTTCGAAGAAGATGGCGGCGCTTACAATCAGGCCGATGCGGCGGGCTTCATCAAGCTCAACGCGCTGCGCATGCGCATTGCTGCCAACAAGGGCCGCAAACTGTTCTGAGATTTTTCAGACTGATGCGCAATGAAAAGGCGGCCTTGTCTTTGAGACAAGGCCGCCTTTTTTATCAATTCTTTGTTTGGTGCTAATCGAGCAATGTCCCTGGTCTGTCTGCTTCTGCGGTAGTCCTCACCCGTCAAACCCGCCCCAGCAGCGTTACCGCTTGCGAGCACAGGTTGTAAACAATACAAAGCGTTGTGCCCGAGCCTTTCTTCGCGTGCCTGATCTGCGATAGCGCACTCTTGGTCAAGGAAACATCCGACACATGATTGGAAAGAAATACGATGGCCCGCGCAGTTTTCTTGTCGGTACGGCGGATCCTTTCCAGCATCGTGTTCAGTTCTCTCGATGCATCAATATTCCTTGCATCGATGATGTGCAGGTGGCTGATGGAGACAGGCAAGTGAATATTGTGTTGAACCGTCAGGTTCGGCGCTGAGCCGATGTCTGGTGGCGGGTCGGGCGCATTGTGGATTTTGCACGACTCCTTGCCTTGGGCTGCGCCGGGTTCGCTGGGCACGATGAAACTTGATATTCCGAAAGTCCCGTGAGCTGGATCCTGCTGTGATGTGTTTCGCTTGTTATCGCGACAATTATTGTTGATGACTTTTAAGAAGCTCTTGTCCTTGCCGAAATCAGAGGGTGAATAGAGTGAGCGGTAGTTGAAGTTTAAAGTGATAAAGAAAAGAAATAACAAGTAGAACGGAAAGCTTATCAGGAACCAGACGTAGATTTCGCGATCTTCGCTATCAAGGAACGGCAGAGAAACGGCGGCGGAGGCCTCGGATATAGCGGCGAATATAGCGATAATCGTCATCGGGTTGGATATTTTGTTTTTTATCTTTAACATTTAAGTGCTCTTTTTTTGAGTGGTTTTGTTGTGGGTGACTGTGTTTTGTTGTTTATTGGTTAAGTGTGCTGTTGATGTTTGTATTTATAGCAAAAGTGTTTGCTTAAGTATAAATATCTTGTTTCAAGTGTTTATGATTCGGTCGGTTGTATATTAAGGTTGTAGGAGATTGCCGTCATTGCATGATATTTCTGATTGGGAGTGAATTCGTGTTGTGGCGCTGCTATTCGACACAGGTCCCGCAGTTTGAATGTCATGATGCCCGGCTGTGAGACCGCGTTGCACAGGAGTCGGTCGCAAGCTGTTACAGGTAAAAAACAGAAATGTTTCAGGGGCGTGAGCGAGGTGCTTTGTCGGATATTTAGAGAAGAGTGGGATTTTTGTAGGATTAATCCTTAATGCCCGTAGGGTATGTCTCTCGATGCAAGTGCGTGAGAGCGCTGGCATGCCATCAGGCAAGTGACTGGGCTATTGTGCGTGTTCTAAAAATTCGAACAGCGAAACTGGACTTGCCCATGAATAAAGTGCTGATCGTGGATGACCACCCCGTCATTCGTCTTGCGGTACGTATGCTGATGGAACGTCATGGCTACGAAGTCATTGCAGAAACTGACAACGGTGTAGATGCATTACAACTTGCTCGTGAACAAATGCCCGATATTGTTATTCTGGATATTGGAATACCGAAACTTGATGGACTGGAAGTTATTGCGCGCCTGACTTCGGTCGCGATGCCCATAAAAGTTCTGGTGCTGACTTCCCAGGCGCCCGGGCATTTTTCAATGCGTTGCATGCAATCGGGGGCGGCGGGTTATGTATGTAAACAGCAGGATCTGACCGAGTTGCTCAGCGCGATCAAGGCCGTTTTGTCCGGCTACAGTTATTTTCCCAATCAGGCGTTGCATACAGTACGTACCAGTCTGGGCAATGCCAGCGAAGCCGACATGGTAGATCGCCTTTCCGGGCGGGAAATGATGGTTTTGCAACAGTTGGCGCGAGGCAAGACCAACAAGGAAATCGCCGATGGCATGTTTTTGAGCAACAAGACAGTGAGCACCTACAAGACTCGCTTGCTGCTGAAACTCAATGCGCGCTCGCTGGTTGATCTGATCGAGTTGGCGCAACGCAATGGGCTTGTCTGAATACCTCAGTAAGCTGACGGGGTCATGGGCCGATCGAATTCAGCTAGTTATAGAAAGTGAAAAGCCTCCGGTTCGGGAGGCTTTCAAGTATCAGAGATCAAAATCGTAATCGGCCAATTGCTTTTGCAGTCGGCGCTCCTCCAGCAGGTTGTCGATCGTGCGGCGCTTGCTCAGATTGGTTTTGGCGACTTCCACGACCGGTTCCTCTGCATCAGCGTCTGCGGTGTCAACGTCATCTTCTATGTCCAGTTGTTCTTTGTCGCTACTCATAAGGTTAACTCCGGCTAAGACTGCCTTTGGCGCTCCTTATATCGGTAATGCAGCGACGGGTAAAAAAGATTTTTTCAATCGACCAATAAACAAAGCTAATAGCCGCTCAATCGTCCGATGTTTTGGCTTTGTACTCGCACAAGTCCTCGATCCGACAGCTACCACAGCGTGGCTTGCGCGCCAGACACACATAGCGGCCAAGAAGAATCAGCCAATGGTGGGAGTCGAGCAGGAATTCCTTGGGCACAAATTTCATCAGCTTCTTTTCAACCTCGACGACATTCTTGCCCGGTGCAATGCCTGTGCGATTGCTGACGCGGAAAATGTGCGTGTCGACCGCCATGGTCAACTGGCGAAACGCGGTATTGAGTACGACGTTGGCGGTCTTGCGGCCAACGCCGGGCAAGGCTTCCAGCGCTTCGCGCGTCTGTGGTACTTCACTGTCGTGGCGTTCGACCAGCAGACGGCAGGTTTCGATGACGTTTTTCGCCTTGCTGTTGTAGAGGCCGATCGTCTTGATGTATTCAGACAATCCTTCGACGCCCAAGGCATGGATCGCTGCTGGCGTATTGGCCACCGGGAACAGTTTTGCCGTGGCCTTGTTGACGCCAACGTCGGTGGACTGCGCCGAGAGAATTACGGCAATCAGCAGTTCGAAGGGCGAGGAGTAGGCTAGTTCAGTCTTCGGCTCGGGATTGTCTTCATGCAGTCTGCGAAAAATCTCATGACGTTTTGCGGCGTTCATGGGCGATGCGATTCCTTGGATATAGAGTTCGAGCGAGTCCACGCCTGACGGACCGCGAGCAGTAGCCCCAGCACGATGAAGGCGCCGGGAACCGTGGTTGGCAGATGCAGGCCATCGCTGAGCAAAACAAGACCTTGCCAGTGTTCGGATAGCCCGCGACCGAGACTGCCGTGACCGATGAGTTCACGCAGTGCGGCGAGCGCCAGCATGAGCCCGCCAAACAGGCCCGCTAGCTTGAAGCGCTTGGCCGGCGGTTGCTGGAAGAAGCCATTGTGCTCCAGCACCACGCACTGCAAGGCGATCAGGCCCGTATAGAAACCGAACGCCTGATGCCATGGCAGCAACCAGCGCTGCGCAAGAATATCGGCGCAACTGGTCAGCGAAGCGGCGAGCAGCAAACTGGCCAGCAACGCACTTGCCCCGGTCAGTCGCGAGCGCATCAGCGGCATGCACACACCATAAATCCCCACGACAGTGACAAACATCAGTAGCGTGCCCAGCGCGGCGGCCAGCGTTTGCGTGGCGCCAAGCAGCAGCACCAGCATCAGCGTGTTCGACAGCTTCATGATCCACTCCCCAGCAACGCCGGCCGATGCTCATCGAAGTAGCGCAACGCATCATGGATCGCGTTGATCGCTGCACGGGAGGTGATGGTCGCCCCGGCCATCTGATCAAATTGTCCCTGATCGCTTTTCAACGCCCAGCCTGCGTTCGTCGGCTCATGGCTCGATTGGCCGGTGAACGCTTGCAGCCAGGCATTTGGCCAGTCACCAATAACCCCTCCCAGCGCCGGGGTTTCGGTTTGCTTCAGGGTTTTCACACCGAGCAATTTTCCGTCGGCATCAATGGCGATCAGCAGTTCGATGACACCGGCATATCCCTCGGTCAGGCTACGCAGCAGCACCGCAACCGGTTGCCCGCCTTTGGTCGCGCGATAGCCGCCCGCCAGCGTGCTGTGGCTTAAGGCAATGTCGGTCAAGGCCAGAGGTTGGTCCAGCGGTTGATTGTCGTAAGACTCGGCCGGGATCACATCCAGTAATTTGCGGTTATCGATCAGGCGTTGTTCGGCGGCGATCTGCGGCGCATTGCTACGCTGCACGAGATACGTCGCACCGATACCGATGAAGGCCAACAAAAACAGCGTGATGAGGCTGGTCGTGCGGTTCATGGGCTCACCCGTGTCTGGCGGGCGGCAGCAAAGCGTTCCAGTGCCGGTACGCACAGATTCATCAGCAATACGGCAAACGCCACACCGTCGGGATAACCGCCCCATGTGCGAATCAGATAAGTCAGCAGCCCGACGCCGACGCCAAACAGCAGGCGGGCGAACAGGTTTTTAGCCCCGGACACCGGCTCGGTAATGATGAAAAACGCACCGAGCATGGTCGCGCCGCTCAGCAGATGAAACAACGGCGATCCGTGGGAGTTCGAGCCCGAGCCGTTCCAGCACAACAGGCTGACGGCAAACAGGCTGGCGAGCATGCCGAGCGGCGCCTGCCAGCCAATCACTCGGCGTTGCAGCAGGAACAGTCCGCCGGCGAGAAACGCCAGGTTGACCCATTCCACACCACGCCCGCCGACACCACCGAACGCGGGATTGGTGGCAAACAGTTCATCGATGGTCAGGCTTTTGTTGATGCGCAAGCTGTCCAGTGCCGTGGCCTGAACCCATGCATCCGGCGGCTGTCCTGGATTGAACACCTGTTGTACGGCTGCGATCAGGTCCATGCCGTGGGCCGGCCAATGAGTCATTGGCTGTGGGAACAAAACGATGGCCAAGACAAATCCGAGCATCGCCGGATTGAACGGGTTTTTTCCGACGCCACCGTACAAGTGCTTGCCGAGCAGCAGGCCAGAAGCAATCGCCGTGACCGTCAGCCACCACGGGCAGTAAGGGGGCAGGGCGGCCGCTAGCAGTGTCGCGCTGACCACCGCGCTGCCATCGATCAGGGTTGACTGAATTGGTTGATGACGTAAGCGTGTGACCGCCGCTTCGACGACCAATGCAGTGGTTATCGCCAGGATCAGATTGATCAGCACGCCCCAACCGTAGAACCAGAACAACGCCAGCAACCCAGGCAGCGTCGCGAGCAGCACCTGTTTCATCGCCTGTTGCAGGCGATCGTCCGGCATCTCAAGGGGCGACATGGTCTTGCACCTGGCGCTCGGCGTCTTGCAGGCGAGCGCGGGCCTTGTCGAGTGTTTCGATTGGGGTGTCGGCGTGGCGTTCCAGTTTATTGAGGTCGGCGCGAGCGTAGGCCAATGCGGTTTTCAACTGCCGAAGCTGGCTGTCGATCGGGCGTTTTTCCACGCGAACAAGGTCAGGAGCTGGCTGATCACTGGAGGCTTCAGCGGCATGCAGGGCTTGCTCGGCGTCACGCAGCGCCTGTTCCAGCGTCGCGATTTGATCCGTTGAAGCCTCCGCAGTTTGTGCTTTTTTCAGTTCGGCGCGGCGCATGGCCAGCTGGATTTTCGCTCGTTTAAGGTCAGCGTCTTTTGCCGGGGCAGGCGCTGGCGGGGCGGTTGGAGTGCTGTTTTCGAGTGATACCAGCGCCTGTTCGGCCGCTTCGAATTGTTGCTGCAACACGATCAGTTGCGCCTGTTGCTCGAACGTCGGCGGATGACCGAAGGCTTTCAGCGACTTGTGCAATTGCGCGCGACTCATCGCGACATCGATCTTGGCTTTCTTCAATGCGGCATCGGTGGTGGCCATTTTCTGTGCCCGCACACGTTCCAGCGCAGCCTGCACCGGGTCGAGCGTGGAGACTTGGGGCTGCGCTGAACGTTTGGCGCGCGCTTCACGCTCGGCCTGTTTGTGCTGTTCTTCGCGTTCGAGGCGGGCATTGCGTCGCTCGAAACGCTGGCGCGCGTGATCGCGTTTGGCCGCGCGCTCGCGCTGTTCCTCGAGACTGAATGCCAGACCTCCCACCACTGGCAACGTAGTCGGCGGCAACGGATGCATCTCAATGCAATCTACCGGGCACGGCGCCACACACAGGTCGCAACCGGTGCACTCGTCGATCAAGACCGTATGCATCAGTTTCGCTGCGCCGACGATGGCGTCGATCGGACAGGCTTGAATGCACTTGGTACAGCCGATGCATTCGGCTTCGCGAATGTAGGCCACTTGTGGCGGCGCCGAACCTCGACTGATGTCCAGTTCCAGCACCGGTATTTTCAATAACCCGGCCAGCGCCGCGATGGTTTCGTCCCCCCCCGGCGGGCACTTGTTGATCGGCTCGCCATTGGCGATGCCTTCTGCGTAGGGCTTGCATCCGGGGTGGCCACATTTGCCACATTGGGTCTGTGGCAGCAGGGCATCGATGCGTTGAATCAGACTCATGTTTTGATCAGTCCACTGAATCCGAGAAAAATCACTGCCATCAGTCCGGCGCTGATCAGGTCGATCGGCAAGCCGCGAAAGGGCAGGGGAATATCGTTGCCAGCGGTGCGCTCACGCAAATCGCTGAACAGGCTCAATACCAGCCAGAAACCCAGTCCAGCGCCGAGGCTCAGCGCGGCGGCATGCAACAGCCCCTGATCATTCTGCGCATTGATCAGCGCCAGTCCAAGTACGCCGGCATTGCCCAGCAAGAGCGGCCATAGACCGTCGAATGGCCAGTCGGGCAGCCCGCACGCCAGCCATTTCAGCAGCGGTGCGATCAGCAACACGCTCAACGGCAGAAACACGAACAAGCGCAGGGCTTCAAGTTGCAGTGGTACCAGCAGCCAGTGCCAGATGACGTACCCCGCCACGCCGACGATCAGCATCAAGCACAGGGTCGCCAGTCCCAACGCATGCACCTGACGTCGACTGCCCGCCAACAGCGGATCGACGCCCAGCGGCCAGTGCAACACGAAGTTGTTAAGCAACGCAGCACTGATAAGCGTAAGCAGGAGTTCGGTCATGGTTCTGCCAGCAAAACGGGCGGATGTCTCATAAGGTTAGGCATTATCCGGCAGCCACGATGGGTGGGCCAGATATGAAAAATCCCACAGGCATGCGGGGCACGCCTGTGGGATCAATTTACCGCACCGTCTTACTTGATGCGCTGACCCGGCTTGGCGCCGCTGTCCGGGCTCAGCAGGTAGATTTCTTCACCGCCAGGGCCGGCGGCCATCACCATGCCTTCGGAGATGCCGAACTTCATTTTCCGTGGCTTGAGGTTGGCGATCATCATGGTCAGGCGACCGTCGAGCTGGGACGGATCCGGGTAGGCGCTCTTGATCCCGGAGAACACGTTGCGTTGCTCGTCACCGATGTCGAGGGTCAGGCGCAGCAGTTTGTCTGCACCTTCCACGTGCTCAGCCTTGACGATCAGCGCCACCCGCAGGTCGACGGCGGCAAAGGTGTCGAAGTCGATTTCCGGCGACAGCGGATCCTTGGCCAGTTCGCCGTTGCCGGCCGGGGCGGTTGCACCGGTGTCGGTCTGGCTGGCGGTCAGGTCTTCTTTCGAGGCATCGCTCATGGCTTGTACTTTTACCGGGTCGATGCGGGTCATCAACGGTTTGAATTCGTTCAACTGGTGGTTGGCCAGCAGGGTGGTGTGGTCGTTCCAGGTCAGCGGGGCGACGTTGAGGAACGCCTCGGCATCGGCGGCCAGCAGCGGCAGTACCGGTTTGAGGAAGATCACCAGTTGGCGGAACAGGTTAATGCCGGTGGCGCAGATCGCCTGCACTTCAGCCTGTTTGCCTTCCTGCTTGTTCAACGACCACGGTGCCTTGTCGGCGATCCACGCGTTGGCGCGGTCGGCCAGGGCCATGGTTTCACGCATGGCGCGGGCGAAGTCGCGGGCTTCATAGGCGTCGGCAATGCCTGGCGCGGCGGCCAGGAACGCTTCGGTCAGCTCTGGCGCGGCATTGTTGTCGACCAGCAGGCCGGCGTTGCCCTTGTGGATAAAACCGGCGCAACGGCTGGCGATGTTGACCACTTTGCCGACCAGGTCGGAGTTGACCTTCTGCACGAAGTCTTCGAGGTTCAGGTCGAGGTCATCGACGCCACGGCCCAGCTTGGCCGCGTAGTAATAGCGCAGGTATTCCGGCGACAGGTGATCCAGATAAGTACGCGCCTTGATGAAGGTGCCACGGGACTTGGACATCTTCTGGCCGTTGACGGTCAGGTAGCCGTGGACGTTGATCCCGGTCGGTTTACGCAAACCGGCACCTTCGAGCATCGCTGGCCAGAACAGCGCGTGGAAGTTGACGATGTCCTTGCCGATGAAATGGTACAGCTCGGCGGTCGAATCCTTGCCCCAGAACGCGTCGAAATCAAGCGCAGGCGTGCGCTCGCAAAGGTTCTTGAAGCTGGCCATGTAGCCGATTGGCGCATCCAGCCACACGTAGAAATACTTGCCCGGCTCGCCCGGGATCTCGAAACCGAAGTAAGGCGCATCGCGGGAGATGTCCCACTGCTGCAGGCCAGCGTCCAGCCACTCGGCAATCTTGTTGGCGACCGCGTCTTGCAGGGTGCCGCTGCGGGTCCAGGCCTGCAGCATTTCCTGGAAGTCCGGCAGCTTGAAGAAGAAGTGCTGGGAATCCTTGAGTACCGGGATGGCGCCGGAGATGGCCGACTTCGGATCCTTCAGATCGGTCGGGGCGTAGGTCGCGCCGCATTTTTCGCAGTTGTCGCCGTACTGGTCTTCGGTGCCGCATTTCGGGCAGGTGCCCTTGATGAAGCGGTCGGCCAGGAACATTTTCTTTTCCGGGTCGAAGTACTGGGTGATCGAGCGTTGGGCAATGTGCCCGGCGTCACGCAGCTTGATATAGATCTGGCTCGACAGCTCACGGTTTTCTTCGGCGTGAGTGGAGTGGAAGTTGTCGAAGTCGACCAGGAACTCGGCAAAGTCGGCGCTGTGTTCAGCCTGCACGTTGGCGATCAGTTGTTCCGGGGTGATGCCTTCCTTTTCTGCGCGCAGCATGATCGCCGAACCGTGGGCGTCGTCGGCGCAGACATAGATGCACTGGTTGCCGCGATGCTTCTGGAAGCGCACCCACATATCGGTCTGGATATATTCCAGCATGTGGCCAAGGTGGATCGAACCATTGGCGTAGGGCAGGGCGCTGGTGACGAGGATCTTGCGTGGCTCGGACATGTGGGGCTTCGCTACTTGATGAAACGGAGGTCGGCCACTATAAAGCGCCGGGAAAGATATTTCACCCCTGCAAATAGTTGCAGGGCATGCCGTCAGGAGGGCAGAAGGGGTAGGATACCCGCCATCTTTTCCCAGTCTTGTTATCGGAGTTGCCCATGAGCGCCGTCACTCGCGCAGCGGTGGAAGCCGTCCTCAGCCAATACACCGACCCTTACCTGAACCAGGACCCGGTCAGCGCCGGTTGCGTGAAGAACATCGAAATCATCGGTGATCGCGTCAATGTTCAGTTGGAAATCGGCTATGCCGCCGGTCTGTTCAAGAGTGGCTGGGCACAATTGCTGCAACTGGCCATCGAAAATATCGACGGTGTGGTCATCGCCAGGGTCGAGGTCAACAGCGTGATCGCCGCGCACAAGGCCCAGGCACAGATTCCGGGCCTGGCCAACGTCAAGAACGTGGTCGCCGTGGCGTCGGGCAAGGGCGGCGTGGGCAAGTCGACCACCGCGGCCAACCTCGCGCTGGCGCTGGCCCGTGAAGGCGCCAAGGTCGGGATTCTCGACGCCGACATCTATGGCCCCAGCCAAGGCATCATGTTCGGCATCCCGGAGCGCACCCGCCCAGAGGTCAAGGATCAGAAGTGGTTCGTGCCGCTCAAGGCTCACGGTGTGGAAGTCATGTCGATGGCGTTCCTGACTGACGACAACACGCCGATGGTCTGGCGCGGGCCGATGGTTTCCGGCGCGCTGCTGCAACTGGTCACGCAAACCGCGTGGGGCGATCTGGATTATCTGGTGATCGACATGCCGCCAGGCACCGGCGACATTCAGTTGACCCTGGCGCAGAAAGTCCCGGTGGCCGGTGCGGTGATTGTCACCACGCCACAGGATCTGGCATTGCTCGACGCGCGCAAAGGCGTGGAAATGTTCCGCAAGGTCAACATTCCGGTGCTGGGCGTGGTGGAAAACATGGCCGTGCACATCTGCTCGAACTGTGGCCATGCCGAGCATCTGTTCGGTGAGGGCGGTGGTGAGAAGCTGGCGACTCAATACGGCGTCGAGCTATTGGCTTCGCTGCCGTTGTCGATGCTGATCCGCGAGCAGGCCGATGGCGGCAAGCCGACAGTGATTGCCGAGCCGGACAGCCAGATTGCCATGGTCTATCAGGAACTGGCCCGCCACGTCGGCGCGCGGATTGTCTTGCAGGAAGCGGTAACACCGGCAATGCCGAACATTACCATCAGCGACGATTGATGGCCTGAAACACAATCAACTGTGGGAGCGAGCAAGCCCGCTCCCACACTGGTTTTGTGTCGGGGTTAGATACGCAAGCCGCCATCCATCTCCAGAATCCGGCCGGTGTAGTAGTCGTTTTCGAAGATGTATGCCGCCGAATGGGCGATTTCTTCTGGTTTGCCCATGCGTTTGAGCGCAATCCCTGACGTCATCTTCTCCAGCGCTTCGGGCTTCATGCCCAGGGTCATCTCGGTTTCGATGAAGCCCGGCGCAATGCCCGCCACGCGAATGCCGTAGCGCGCCAGTTCTTTGGCCCAGGTCACGGTCGCCGCGACAACGCCGGCCTTGGCGGCAGAATAGTTGGTCTGGCCAACGTTACCCGCCCGCGAGATCGACGAAATGTTGATGATCGCGCCGCTGTTTTTCAGCTCGACCATTTTCGCCGCCACTTCACGGGTGCACAGGAACACGCCGGTCAGGTTGACGTCGATCACCGCCTGCCATTGGGCCAGGCTCATCTTGGTCATTTCGCCGTCCTTGACCTTGAGCAGCAGGCCATCGCGCAGGATTCCAGCGTTGTTGATCAGGCCGTGGATCGCACCAAAATCGGCGGCCACCTGGGCGACCATGTGCTCAACCTGTTCCTCATTGGCAACGTTGCACAGATAGCTGCGCGCTTGGACACCCTTGGCTTTGCAAGCTGCGACGGCGTCGTCGAGTTTTTCCTGGTTCAGATCGACCAAGGCAAGCTTGGCACCTTTGCCTGCGAAATACTCGGCCATGGAACGGCCCAAACCCTGGCAACCGCCCGTGATAATGATTACTTTGTCGTTGAGTTGCATTCGCATGCCCCGATAGCAGGTCAGAGTGGTTTTCCCTTGGAGAGCCTCTCGATCTGCGCCCGACCTGGCCTGGCTGCACATGAGAATTGCCCCGAGAGTGAGCGGGACTTATCCCGGTCATCTGTCCGTTTTTTCGACGGATTCTTTTTAAGGAGTCATAAATTGAGCGTTGAAGTGGCCAAGAATGCCCGAGAATTGCTTCTCAAGGAATACCGGGGAGTGCTGTCGACCCACTCCAAATCGATGCCCGGCTTTCCCTTTGGCTCCGTGGTGCCTTATTGCCTTGATGAGCAGGGCCGGCCGCTGATCCTGATCAGCCGCATCGCCCAGCACACCCACAACCTGCAAAAAGACCCTAAATGCTCGATGCTGGTGGGCGAGCGTGAGGCCGATGATGTGCAGGCCGTTGGTCGCCTGACCTATCTGGGCGAAGCGCAAAAACTCGAAGACGCTGTGGCCATTGAAGCGGCCGCCGAGCGCTACTACCGCTACTTCCCCGATTCGCAGAACTACCACAAGGCTCACGATTTCGATTTCTGGGTGCTCAAACCGGTGCGCCATCGTTACATCGGCGGTTTTGGCGCGATTCACTGGATTGACCAACTGACCTTGGCCAACCCGTTCGCCGGCAAGGCTGAAATCAGCATGGTCGAGCACATGAACAGCGATCATGCCAAAGCCATTGCGCACTATGTCGACCTCTGTGGTCTGCCGAAAAGTGTGCCGGCGCAATTGGCCGGGATCGACACTGAAGGCATGCATCTGCGAATCGGTCAGGCCCTTTACTGGCTGCCGTTTCAAGCGCCATGTCATACGCCGATACAAGTGCGCGAAGCCTTGGTTTCTCTGGCTCACGCCCAGGTGTGGCCAAAAAATGCAGTGGCCGATGCTTGAATTCACGAAAGGGCGACGTCATCTAGGGCTTACTGCAAGGCATTTCTTGCGTTGAGGAATTTTTGATGCGCCCTTTTTTGTTGCTCTTTCTGCTGTTTCCGGTGCTGGAGCTATTCGTATTCGTCAAAGTGGCAGGCACCATCGGGTTTTTCCCGGCCCTGCTGCTGATCATTCTCGGCTCGATGTTCGGCGTGTTCGTGCTGCGCGTCGCCGGTCTGGCAACGGCGCTGCGTGCCCGTGAAAGCCTGAACCGCGGCGAACTGCCTGCGCAAACCATGCTTGAAGGCTTGATGCTGGCCCTGGCCGGCGGCCTGCTGATCCTGCCGGGTTTCATCAGCGACGTGGTCGGTCTGGTGATGCTGTTGCCGTTCACTCGTCACCTGCTGGCCAACAAGATGCGCCAGCGTGCTGAAGAACAAGCCATGCGCCAGCGTGCGTTCGCCGATGACCTGCAACCTCGTGGCGGTCCTGCACCGCGACAGCCTGTGGGCCGCGAGGGCGATGTGATCGAAGGTGAGTTCGAACATCGCGACTCCAAGTAGCGCTTGCATCGACACGGCACCTTCGGGTGCCGTGCTCGTTAATGGGCTGCTTTTGTAAAGAACATCAGTAAAATTTTTTAGCGGCGCCCTTGTAATAAGCTTGTGCGCCCTTATGTATCGGTCACCGAAAGGTTTCCGATATTTGAGTCGGACAGACTTGCGCGGCTCGCTCGACGAACCGCAACCGGCGCAGGCCGGATTTGTTAAACCCGCCGGGACTACACCGGCCGATGAAAACCACAATTAGGAGAGATCGACAATGAAGCTTCGTCCTCTGCATGACCGCGTCGTTATCCGTCGCAGCGAAGAAGAAAAGAAAACCGCTGGCGGTATCGTCCTGCCAGGTTCGGCTGCTGAAAAAGCCAACCACGGTGTGATTCTCGCTGTAGGCCCGGGCAAAGCTCTGGAAAACGGCGAAGTGCGCGCACTTTCCGTGAAGGAAGGCGACAAGGTTGTGTTCGGTCCTTACTCCGGCAGCAACACTGTGAAAGTCGACGGCGAAGACCTGCTGGTAATGAGCGAGAACGAAATCCTCGCTGTTATCGAAGGCTGATACCTCCGTTCATTTTCCCGCTACTACAAAGTATTTAAGGAATATCGATCATGGCTGCTAAAGAAGTTAAATTCGGCGATTCCGCCCGTAAGAAAATGCTCACCGGTGTTAACGTTCTGGCTGACGCAGTAAAAGCGACCCTGGGCCCGAAAGGCCGTAACGTGATCATCGAGAAGAGCTTCGGCGCTCCGACCATCACCAAGGACGGCGTTTCCGTCGCCAAAGAAATCGAACTCGAAGATCGCTTCGAAAACATGGGCGCGCAGCTGGTCAAAGACGTTGCCTCCCGTGCCAACGATGACGCTGGTGACGGTACTACCACCGCCACTGTTCTGGCTCAGTCGATCGTCAACGAAGGCCTCAAAGCCGTCGCTGCCGGCATGAACCCGATGGACCTCAAGCGCGGCATCGACAAGGCGACCATCGCCATTGTCAAAGAGCTGAAAAACCTGTCCAAGCCATGCGCTGACACCAAGGCTATCGCTCAGGTCGGCACCATCTCCGCCAACTCCGACAGCTCCATCGGCGACATCATTGCCCAAGCCATGGAAAAAGTCGGTAAAGAAGGTGTGATCACCGTTGAAGAAGGCACTGGCCTGGAAAACGAACTGTCGGTTGTAGAAGGCATGCAGTTCGACCGTGGCTACCTGTCCCCGTACTTCGTCAACAAGCCGGAAACCATGGTTGCCGAGCTGGACAGCCCGCTGATCCTGCTGGTCGACAAAAAAATCTCGAACATCCGCGAAATGCTGCCAGTACTGGAAGCCGTTGCCAAAGCCGGCCGTCCACTGCTGATCGTATCGGAAGATGTTGAAGGCGAAGCCCTGGCGACGCTGGTAGTGAACAACATGCGTGGCATCGTGAAGGTGGCGGCCGTCAAGGCTCCAGGTTTCGGCGACCGTCGCAAGGCCATGCTGCAGGACATCGCTGTTCTGACCGGCGGTACCGTGATCTCCGAAGAGATCGGCCTGAGCCTGGAAGCCGCTACCCTGGAAAACCTGGGCAGCGCCAAGCGCGTGACCATCTCCAAGGAAAACACCATCATCGTTGACGGTGCTGGCGTAGAAGCAGACATCCAGGCGCGTATCGCTCAGATCCGTGCCCAGGTTGCCGAAACTTCCTCGGACTACGACCGTGAAAAACTGCAAGAGCGTCTGGCCAAGCTGTCCGGCGGCGTTGCAGTGATCAAGGTTGGCGCTGGTTCCGAAGTCGAAATGAAAGAGAAGAAAGCCCGCGTTGAAGACGCCCTGCACGCAACCCGCGCAGCCGTTGAAGAAGGCGTGGTACCTGGCGGTGGCGTAGCGCTGATCCGTGCTCTGGAAGCCATCCTGGACCTGAAAGGCGACAACGCTGATCAGGACGTCGGTATCGCTGTTCTGCGTCGTGCTGTTGAAGCACCGATGCGCCAGATCGCTGCCAACAGCGGTGACGAGCCAAGCGTTGTGGTCAACGAAGTCAAGAACGGCAAAGGTAACTTCGGTTACAACGCTGCGACTGGCGAATACGGTGACATGATCGAAATGGGCATCCTGGACCCAACCAAGGTTACCCGTTCCGCTCTGCAAGCTGCATCGTCGATCGGTGGTCTGATCCTGACTACCGAAGCTGCAATTGCCGACGCACCGAAGAAAGAAGGTGCTGCTGGCGGCGGTATGCCAGACATGGGTGGCATGGGTGGCATGGGCGGCATGATGTAAGCCAGCCTTACCCCCGTAACGAAAAACCCCGCCTGCGATGAGCAGGCGGGGTTTTTTATTGCCCGCCATTCACGTCCGCACCCACAACCTGTGGGAGTGAACTGTGTTTCAGGCGCCGACGGGTTGTGCTTTCGCTGCCGCTTCAGCCTTGAGCGCCGGGCGGTACAACACCCAGTAATACGACCCCAGACAAATCAGCCAGCAGAAAATCGCTGTCCACACGTTGTGGGAAAAGAAGTGCGCTCCCTGCATCATCCGGCTGATCGAGAATACTGAACCCAATGCAAAGGCAAAGATGAACGCTTGTCTGGCCAGGCGCGGACGGCGATCACGCAGCACGAAGAACAGCGCAAACAAGGTGAACCCCGTCGCCGCATGCCCTCCCGGCCAGCAACGGCCCGGTTTGTTGGTCGGCGGACGATGATCAAGTAACTTGCTGTAGGTTTCATGGCCGCCGAATTGCTCCAGGCTCCAAGGGCATTGCACGGCAGTGACGGCTTTGACCGGCGTCACGAACGAAGTGGCCAGCCCGAGGGACAGCACCAGGCAGCCCAATTCCCGCTTGAACGGCTTGAGTCGTGCGATGAAGAACGACCCGATGAAGCCGAGAATGGCAAACACCGAGAACGCGATCACCACCTGCTTGGCTCGATCATGAAGGATGTCTTCGAGGAAAAAACTGTGTCGGCCGATGAAATCGCCAGCGACCGGATCGTAGAACAGCCTGGCCAGGTCCATGTCCAGATCGGTCAGTTCGAGCAGCAGCAGAATAATTGCCGCGAAGGTGGGTATACCCAGGCACAACCAGAAATTCAGAGGCCGTGAAGCGGGGCGGGCAGAGGTCGACACCATGGTAATTCCCTGGTCGGTTAGTGTGTTCGATGAGCGCTACCGCGCGGAGTCTGCACCCGCTGGCGTCGGCGATTTGTTAACCGAAAGTGAAAAATACGTTGGCAGGCACAGCCAGCATCCTTGTGGGTAAACAATCCGACGCATGCCTAGCCCTGAGCCGCACTTGGCCGTAAGCTGCGCGGGCCATGACGGCCGTTACTGTGTAAGAAGAGGTGCCCATGCGAATTCTATTGGTCGAAGACAACCGCGATATCCTGGCCAATCTGGCCGATTACCTGGGACTCAAGGGTTATACCGTCGATTGTGCCCAGGACGGTCTGTCGGGCCTGCATCTGGCGGCTACAGAGCACTATGACCTGATTGTGCTCGACATCATGCTGCCCGGCATCGACGGCTACACCCTGTGCAAACGCCTGCGCGAAGATGCCCGTCGGG
The DNA here is from genome assembly GCF_044743485.1 of Pseudomonas sp. NPDC087614. NCBI lineage: Bacteria > Pseudomonadati > Pseudomonadota > Gammaproteobacteria > Pseudomonadales > Pseudomonadaceae > Pseudomonas > Pseudomonas sp. NPDC087614. Next base: position 116,576 of record NZ_JBIUWN010000007.1, read on the forward strand.
ACACGCCGGTGATCATGCTGACCGCCCGGGATCAACTGGACGATCGTCTTCAGGGCTTCAAGTCGGGGGCTGACGATTACCTGGTCAAGCCATTTGCCTTGTCCGAGCTCGCTGCACGGATCGAGGCGGTGATGCGCCGTACCCAGGGCGGAGGACGCCGTGCACTGCAAGTCGGTGACCTGAGTTATGACCTCGACACTCTGGAAGTGACCCGTGAAGGCAAACTGCTGAAACTCAACCCGGTCGGCCTCAAGCTGTTGGCGGTGTTGATGCAGAAGAGCCCGCATGTGCTTCGCCGTGAAGTTCTCGAGGAGGCGCTGTGGGGCGATGACTGCCCAGACAGCGACAGCCTGCGCAGTCACGTTCACCAATTGCGTCAGGTGATCGACAAGCCGTTTGCCAAGCCACTGCTGCATACCGTGCACGGCGTGGGTTACCGTTTGGCCGAGGGGCGTGATGGAGTTTAAGCAAAGCCTTTCACAGCGGATCATCATTGCCTTTGCGTTGATGAGCGCACTGGTGGCCGGCGCTTTCGCCATGGGCATTGTCGCCACGGTGCATCTGGTGGAGGAAAAACTGATTTCGGCAGGGCTGGGCGGCGATCTGCAGCGCCTGTTGCTGATGGACAGTGTTTCCGACTGGAGCCATCGCCCGGAACCGGATCAATTGTTCTACTTCAGTGGCGGCCCCGGCGATTTCGAACTGCCCAAGGACTTGCGTCACCTCGATTCCGGCTTCCACGAAGTGTTCCGCGAGCAGCTTTCGTATCATGCAATGGTCGAGGTCGTCGATGGGCGGCGGTATGTGCTGCTGCAGGATCAAAGCGATTTCGAAGAGCGCGAGCGCGTGCTGTTTGCCGTGGTGCTGGTGGGTTTCGTGCTCAGCCTGGCCTTGGCGGTTTTCCTTGGTTGGGTGCTCGCGCGCAAAGTGATGGCTCCGGTGGTTCGGCTGGCGCGCCAGGTGCGTCATCGCGACCAATTGCTCGGACTTGCACCACCGCTGGCGCCGGACTACGCGGCTGATGAAGTCGGCGAACTGGCGGTGGCGTTCGATGCCACGCTGGGGCGTTTGCGACAGGCATTGACCCGCGAGCGGCTGTTCACCAGCGATGTCAGCCACGAATTGCGTACGCCGCTGATGGTGCTGGCGAGTTCCTGCGAACTGCTGCTGGAAAACCCGGCAATCGACACGCGCGGTCGTGCACAGGTCGAGCGTATTGCACGGGCCAGTGAGGAAATGCGCGAGCTGGTACAGACCTTCCTGATGCTCGCCCGCGCCCAGCGCGAAGACGCGGGGATGGCGCCACAACAGAACCTCAGTCAGGTCGCTGACAGTCTGCTTTGCGTATGGCGCGAATCGATCGAAAGCAAAGGTTTGACCTTGCAGTTCGAGCCCGGTAATCCACCCGCCACCTGCTACAACGCAACGCTGTTGACGGCGGTGATGGGTAACCTGTTGCGTAACGCTTGCCATTACACCGAGCAGGGTTTCATTCGCCTGACGCTCAATGCCAACGGGTTTGTCGTCGAGGATTCCGGTGTGGGTATTCCCGAGGAAAAACGCGAGGCGATGTTCGAGCCGTTTGTGCGCGGCGGTGAAAAGCGCGGTGAAGGCCTGGGGCTTGGATTGTCGCTGGTGCAACGCATTTGCGAGAACCAGGGCTGGAGTGTCAGCTTGAGTACGATGCAACCCAATGGCTGTCGTTTCGAAGTTGATCTAGGCAAAATCTGACGCAAATAGTGGCTCGATGATACTCCCGCCAACCTGTCTGAATCCTGTATAAAGCTGCAATACTTTGTCGGTTGGCCTTACGAAATTTTCACAGCTGGATGACCTGACGCTGACACACCTCGCCTTAAGGTGGTGACATCAGTAATTCAGGAGTTCTGGTGATGGCCGGCCCGATCAAGCTCGATTTTTCCGAAAAGTACGATGATCAACATGCGCAGAAATACCTGCGCAAGCATAAAGACAGCCTTGGTCGTCGTCTCTCCCACTGGCGGGACGAACAGTTGGCTCGCAAGGCGCTGGCGTTGGCCGGTGAGCCGGGGCTGGTGCTGGATCTGCCTTGCGGTGCGGGGCGTTTCTGGCCATTGCTGGGTGAAAAAGCCAATCGCGTGATCATCGGGGCGGACAATTCCGAATCGATGATCCAGACGGCCATGCAGGCGCAACCCGCCGATGTGGTGAAACGGGTACAACCCTTGCACACTTCTGCGTTCGACATTGCCTTGCCTGATAACGCCGTCGACAGCATTTTCTGTATGCGCCTGCTGCATCACATCGGAGACGCCGAGCATCGTCGGGCCATTCTGCGTGAATTCGAGCGCGTCACCCGTGACAGCGTGATCATTTCATTGTGGGTTGATGGCAATTTCAAGGCTTGGAAACGCCAGCGCGCCGAGAAGAAACGTGCCAGTCGCGATTACCAGAATCGCTTTGTGTTACCGGCTGCTACGGTCGAAAAAGAATTTGAAGAGGCGGGTTTCCGCATTCAGGAACAACTGGACTTTATTCCGCTCTATGCGATGTGGCGGGTTTACGTATTACGCAAGAGGTAACAGGATGGCAGTGCAATTTGCAGCAGAAACGGAAGTCGCTCCGCAGGACCGCTTCGACTACTACTGGGCTCAGCGCGGTGAATGGGTGGAAGAACCCAACGTGCGCCGCGGTGGCGAAAGTGGTGTGCAACGGATCGTGGGCAAGGACGGCCAATTGCTGTATGCCAAACGCCAGACTGGACACATTTATCGCAGTTGGTTGCACCCCTTCGGACGTCCGACCGTCTTGCGCGAGCTTGATGCACTGACCGGCGTCAGCAAACTGGGTGTGCGAGTACCGCAAATCGTTTTCTGTGGTGCCCAGCCTGATCCGCAGCACAAGTGGCGCGCACTGCTGGTGACCAAGTCTCTGGATGGTTTCCAGGAACTGGAACATTGGCTGGCGGCAGCCGGTGGGCGCGATCAGTGTGGCGATGTGATCTATGAGCGTGTGCTCAAGGATCTCGCCGAAAACCTGGCGCGCATGCACAAGGGCCGCTGGCAGCACAGCTGCATTTACATCAAACATGTGTTTGTGCGAGTGACCGGCGAAGGTGAATCCGCCGAGGTCGAAGTGGCCTTGATCGACCTGGAGAAATGCCGCCAGCGTCTGACGGCCTATCGCGCCGCCTCTCACGACATGAAGCAATTGCGTCGCCATTCGTCGTTCCGGGATACGGACTGGAAAAAACTCGTCTACTTTTATGAGACGGCGTTTGGCAGCGCTATCAAAGGTTTATAGCGATGAAACTCGAAATTGCACGAGGTTTGTTTTTGGCTGGAGCCTTGGCAGTTGCATCACTCGCGGTGGCTGCCTGGGAGCAGCCACGCATGCAGGTTATCGGTGCATCCCTAGCGGATGCCCATTGCGTGGTGCCACGGGCGGCGAAAGCCTCCGTGGCGACCGAACCCGATCATGATCTGCTGTTGTTCATGTTCGGACTTTCTCAAGGGATGAGGCCACAAAGTTGAACCGATTGAAGCCCAAGTAAAAGGCCTCGCCGTTGCGAGGCCTTTTTTATTGTGCAGATTTCGGGAATTGCTCCCACAGGGTGTTATGCGGTTTTCTTTGGATCCGGCTTGGCCAGCAAGGTGTAAACGCAGGGCAGGACGAACAAGGTAAACAATGTCCCGATCGACATCCCTGTCGCAATCACCATCCCGATATCAAACCGGCTGACCGCCCCGGCACCTGTTGCCAGTATCAGCGGCACCATGCCGAAGACCATTGCGGCGGTGGTCATCAACACCGGCCGTAAGCGAATCGCCGCCGCTTCCTCCACCGCCTCACGCACCGACAGCCCCTTGTCCTTGCGCAACTGGTTAGCGAACTCGACGATCAGGATCCCGTGCTTGCTGATCAACCCGATCAGCGTCACCAGGCCCACTTGGGTGTAGATGTTCATGCTCGACCAGCCAAGGAATAACGGGATCAACGCCCCGCAGATCGACAACGGCACCGTCACCAGAATAACCAGCGGATCGCGAAAGCTCTCGAACTGCGCCGCCAGCACCAGAAAGATGATCGCCAGCGCCAGCGCGAACGTCACCCACAATGCGCTGCCTTCCTGGACGAACTGGCGCGACGCGCCGCCATAGTCGAAGGCAAAACCGACGGGTGCTTCTTCCCGGGCGATCTGCAAGACAGTGTCGATGGCTTCACCCATGCTCACCAACGGGAATCCGGACAGCTTCGCGGCGTTGAGTTGCTGGAATTGATTGAGTTGTCGCGGGCGCGCCCGGTCAGTCACGGTGATCAACGTTGACAGCGGCAACAACTCACCCTGGGTGTTTTTCACGTAATAGTTGTTCAGCCAGCCCGGATTGTCGCGGTAAGCCCGTTCAACCTGAGCGATGACCTTGTAGCTGCGTCCTTCGATGGTGAAACGGTTGATTTCAGCCTCACCGAGCAGGGTGGCCAGCGTGCCGCCCAGATCCTGCATCGAAACGCCCATCTGCGCCGCTTTGGCACGGTCGATGTCGACCACCACCTCTGGTTTGTCGAACGCCAGATCGAGGTCGACGAATGCAAATTTGCCCGATTCCATGGCGCGTTTCTTGATCCGGTCAGCCACTTGCAACAACTGCTCGTAGTCATTGGCGGTATTGATCACGAAATCAAACGGCAAGCCTTCACCGGTGCCGGGCAGTGACGGCAGATTGAAGCCGAAGACCTGCACGCCGGGGATGTTTTGGAGTTTGCCCTGAACCTCGGGAAGTATTTGCATCTGTGTACGGCTGCGTTCGTTCCACGGTTTGAGCAGGAAGCCACCGATGCCGGACTGCACGCCGTTGTAGCCGTTGATCTGGAACGAGGAGTAGTACTCCGGAAATTGCTTGAAGATCTTGATGAATTCGTCGGTGTAGGTGTTCAGGTAATTGAGGTTGGTCGGCTGCGGGGCGTTGGCAATCATGAAAATGATGCCCTGATCCTCGTCTGGTGCCAGTTCCGATTTGGTGAACTTGAGGAACACCGGAATCAGGCACAGCACGATCACCGCAAAGACCAGTACCACCGGCCGCGTATTGAGCGTGCCGTGCAACAGGCTTTGGTAGCGGCGCTTGAGGCCGTCAAAGATGTGGTCGAGGCGATGGGCCAGGCCACTGGGGTTCTCATCGTGACGCAGTAAAAAGGCGCACATCATTGGTGACAGCGTCAGGGCAACGATGCCGGAAATCACCACGGCGCCGGCCAGGGTCAAGGCAAATTCCTTGAACAACGCCCCGGTCAGCCCGGTGAGGAAACCAATTGGTGCGTACACCGCCGCCAGGGTGATGGTCATCGACACCACCGGCATGGCGATTTCCCGTGCGCCTTCCAGGGCTGCCTCGAACGGCGTCTTGCCTTCCTCGATATGCCGGTGAATGTTTTCCACCACCACAATCGCATCGTCGACCACCAACCCGATCGCCAGCACCATCGCCAGCAAGGTCAGCAGGTTGATCGAATAGCCCATCATCTGCATGAAGAACATCACGCCGATCATCGACAGCGGAATGGTCACAACCGGGATCACCACCGAACGCAGCGCGCCGAGGAACAGGAACACCACGACGATCACGATCAGCACCGCTTCGAACAGGGTTTTCACCACTTCGTCGATGGAGGCCTGAATGAACAGGGTGGCGTCGTAGGCAATTTCGCTTTTGAGGTTCGGCGGTAGCTGGGCTTCGAGCTGCGGCATGATCTTGCGCACTTCCTTGATCACGTCCAGCGGGTTGGCGCCGGGCGTGGCCTTGATGCCGATGTACACCGACGGGGTGCCGCCGAAGGAGCTGATGGAGTTGTAGTTCTCCGCGCCCATTTCGACCCGCGCCACATCACTGAGCAATACGCGGCTGTCGCCATTGACCTTGAGTGGAATCGCGGCGAACGCTTCGGCGGATTTCAGTTCGGTGTTGGCGTTGATGCTGGTGACCACGTACTCGCCTTTCACTTCGCCAGCGGCGGAGAGGAAGTTGTACTGGCGCACCGCGTTGGTGACGTCGCTGGCGCTGAGGCCGAACCCGGCGAGCTTGACCGGGTCGAGCCACAGGCGCATGGCAAACACCTGATTGCCGAGAATCTCGGCTTCGGCCATGCCCGGCAGGGTCGCCAGTTTTGGCTGGATGACCCGTGACAGGTAGTCGGTGATCTGCGGGTTGCTCAAATCCTTACTGAAGAAACTGATGTACATCAGCGCCGAGGCGTCGGCGGATTCCTTGCTCAGCACCGGATCTTCGGCATCTTGCGGCAGTTGGTTTTTCACCTCGTTGGCCTTGGCCAGCAACTCGGTGAAGAGGCGGTCGCTGTTGGAGCCGATGCGCGCGTAGATCGAGATCACCGAGAAGTTCTGGCGACTGACCGAGGTCATGTAGTCGATACCCTCGGCACTGGCCAGGCTCTGTTGCATCGGCTGGGTGATGTAGCCCTGGATGGTTTCGGCGTTGGCCCCCGGGTAGGCGGTGGTCACCGTGATCAGGGCGTTTTCCAACTGCGGATATTGGCGCAGCGGCAGCTTGCTCCAGGCCTGGAAGCCCAGCAGCACAATCAACAGGCTGACCACGGTGGCGAGCACCGGGCGGCGGATGAACGGATCGGTAAAAGCCATGGGGATTCCTTGATCAGTCGGCGCGGGGCGGACTGTTCTGCTCGCCGAGGGTCTTGTCGTCGCTGATGGCAATGTGCGCGCCGTTGTCCAGTTTGATCTGGCCAGCGGTCACCACTTGTTCGCCTTTGAGCACGCCCTTGTTGATCATCACCAGGCCATCGCGGCGCTCACCGGTTTCGATGAAGCGGCGTTCGGCGATCAGCACCGGTTGACCCTTGTCGTCTTTTTCGACGCTGCCGTCCTCGGCTTTTTTCTGCCCGACCACGTACAGCGAGTTGCCGTAAAGGGTGTAGGTGATTGCGCTCTCCGGCACCACGACGTGCGTCTGCGGATCCGGCAGCAATACGTCGAGGCTGGTGAACATGCCCGGCAGCAATTTGCCGTCGGGGTTGGCGAGTGTGGCGCGTACCAGAATGTTGCGCGTCGTGCTTTCGACAATCGGATTGATGGCGCTGATCTTGCCCGCGAAGTTTTCCCCGGGGTAGGCGGACACCGAGATTTGCACCGGTTGGCCGATGGCCAGTTTCGGCACCGATTGTTCCGGTAAATAGAAGTCGGCGTAAAGGCTGCTCAGATTCTGCAGCGTGGCGATTTTGGTGCCGCTGGCGAGGTAGTCGCCGACATCGACCTGACGAATGCCGATGGTGCCGCTGAACGGCGCGAGGATGCGTTTTTTGGCCAGCGAGGCGTTGAGCTGATTGACCGTCGCCCGGCTCTTTTGCAGGACCGCCGAGAGCCGGTCGTACTCGCCTTTGGAGATGGCCCGGCTGTCGATCAGTTGGCTGCCGCGACCGAAGTCCAGTTGCGCCAGCCCCAGATCGGCCTTGGCGGTTTCCAGCAGGGCGGTTTCGACAGCGCTGTCGAGTTGCAGCAACGGTTGCCCGGCCTTGACCTTCTGCCCTGATTCGAACTTGAGGTCGGTGACGGTACCGGCGACTTCCAGGCTCAGGTCGACGCCTTGCAGTGCCTTGAGGGTACCGACGGTGGGTAAACGCATCTGCCACGGGCGTTCCGTGGCAATGGCCACGGCGACGCTGATCGCAGGTTTCGGCTTGGAAAAGCCCTGGACCATCGTGTAGATCGAAAAGGCTTTGTACCCGCCCAGCACCAGGACGACCAGCAAAACAACACCCAACATGATCAGCATGCGGCGACGCAGCATATTTCCAGTTCCTTGGATAAATCAGGTGAGACAGGCGGGCACATTACTCCGAGTACAGGGGGTATTCCAACTGGCAGTTTCTGCAAAACAATAAAGGCATTTCACGCCATCAAGTGCAGATGGTTGTCCCAGAGCCCTGCCGGCAATTCCAGCGGTTTGGCCAACAGTTGATCCTGACGGCAGTCGTAGTAGCGGCAACGCCCTTGACCGGAGGTCACGACAAAGCCGTCCTTTACCGCACCCACGCCGGCACAATCGGGCAATGGCGCATCAAGGCGCACTTCGCCGCTGTCCAGATCCCAGATGAAGAAGCGATTGCCACGCGGTGCGGTCAGTGCCACCAGACGCAACTCACTGTGCACCGCAACGCTGGCGGTGTAGTGACCCATCGATTGCAACTGATGTTCCGGCACCGGGAATGCCACGAACGGCTGCCCGGGGCGCTTGATCGCCAGCAGTTCGGAACGTTCGTGGGACGCGCCCATGAATTGCTGACCGGCGACAATAGTGCCGTCGCTGGCGATGCTCAGATGGCGCACGCTGTTCATTTGCTGGGCGAGGGTTTCCTTGCTCAGCAAGGTGCCGTCGCGCTGCATCAGCACCAGGCTCGGTTCCATGGCGTTGAGATTCATGTCGACGCGGCTTTCGGCTTCGGTACGAATGCCGCCGTTGGCCACCACCAATGTCTCGCCATCGGGCATCCACGACACCTGATGCGGGCCGAGGCCGTGGGTGGAAATCTCGCCGCGGTGTACCAGCCGCTCGCCCTCGAACCGGTACACCCCGAGCAGGCCACGGCCTGGGTCAGTGGTGTCGTTTTCGGTGGCGTACAGGTACTCGCCGTCCTTGTGAATCACCGCGTGGCCGTAGAAGTGCCGGTTCGGCTGCGACGTCACGGTTTGCAGCAGCGTACCGTCGCGCAGGTCGATCAGGTAGCTTTCGGTGCCCGGACGACGGGCGACGTACAGCGCAATCGGCAACGTCGGGTGGTTGATGATGTCGTGGCAACGCTGGCCGACTTCGGTGGCAAACACCCGTGTGCCATCGAGCCGATAGCCGACGGCGTAGTGCTTGCCGTCGGTGTCATCGCGCGCCGAGAGCAACAGCGGGCTCTGATCCTTGCGCTTGAACAGCGTCCAGCCGCCCAGTGTCACTGCTCCCAGCAGCAAACTACCTAAAGTCAGAGCCTGGCGTCGCAGCATGGCACTTGCCCTCATCAGTCACCGTCGTTGGCGTTGAAGCCCAGTTGAATGCCCAGCGCCTTGGCCAGTTCGCCTTCGTGCAGGCGATGGACGACGTTGAGGCTGTCGTAGATGTCGTTCAGTTGCTGACGGCCGGCGTCGTCTTCGAGCATTTCGCCGAGCGAGCGCTGCGTGCTGTCGAACAGGGTGAGCGAGGCGGCATAAGCGGCGTCGATCTTGTCCGCCAGAGGCTTCTGATCGCTTGGCAGCAGGCTGCGCAGGCCTTTGTTGTCGACACCTTCCCAAACGGTCTTGGCGGCGGCGAGGCTCGCTTCCAGGGCTGTCAGCGACGACTGGCTGCGCCATGCATCGGCCTGCAATGGCTGCGGCACGCCTTTGCTCTGGCGGCCCATTGGGGTGCCGAGCTTTTTCTTCAGGGTGTCGAGTGCGGTGACTTGTACGCGCAGCAGATCGGCAATCGCTTCGTGGGAGTCGGCGTAACGCTGGTTCGGGAACTTGGTCATCTGCGCGAGCATGCCGTCGGTGTTGTTCCAGCTCTGCAGAATCTCCTCGGCCAGTTGCTTCTGGCGTTCGCCAATGGCGATCAGCAGCGGGCAGTACTTGGCTTTCTGGTCGGCGTTGGCGACGTCAGGCTTGGCGTCGAACAGGATGTACTCGTAAGCCGACAGCCCCTGAACCACCACGCTCGACTTGGCCAGTGCGACAGCATCGATCTGCGGCTGGGCGACGACCAGTTGCTCGACCTGACGGCCGACGAGGTTTTTCTTGTCCGGCCAGAACTGCACTTGCCACGAGCGGTTGCCTTCGGCCAGCGGGCCGATCAGCAGCGGTTGCAACTCGGCCCAGGCTTTCTGCGCGTGCAGGAAGTCGGCGCGAGCGGTTTCCAGCGTCTCTTTGCCCTGGCAGTAGGCGAGGGCGCTGACCGCCAGTTGCTTGTCGGCTTCGACCCAACGGGTATACGTCGGCAGAATTACCGATTTGGCGATAGCGGCCGAAGTGACTGCTTGCGGATCCTGCGGCGAGCAAGCGCCGAGGGCGAGCGCGGCCAGGCTGGTGAACAGTAGCTTGGGACGGAACATGTCGGGCTCCCGATTCTTTTAAGTGTTTAAAGTGAATTCAGAAACGCCAGCAACGCGGTGCGCTGCTCGGCATTGAAAGACAAAACCTGTTGCTGCGCCGCTTGCGCTTCACCACCGTGCCAAAGCACGGCTTCAAGCAGATTGCGTGCGCGGCCGTCATGCAAAAACTGGGTGTGGCCACTGACCGCTTGCGTCAGGCCGATGCCCCACAACGGCGGCGTGCGCCAGTCGCGGCCGGAGGCCTGGAATTCAGTGCGGTTGTCGGCCAGACCGTCGCCCATGTCATGCAGCAGCAGATCGCTGTACGGGCGAATCACTTGATTGGCCAGTTCAGGTTCGGCCGCGTTGGCGGCGGTGGTGTATTTCGGGGTATGACACGACTGGCAGCCGGCCTGGTAAAACAGGTTCTTGCCGGCCAGCACTTGGGCGTCGTTGACGTCCCGGCGCGCGGGGACGGCGAGGTTGCGGCTATAGAACAGCACCAGACGCAGGATGTTGTCGCTGACTTCCGGCTCACCGTCCGGGCCATTGCCGTTCGGCGCCTGTTTGCAGGCGGTTTGCGTTTCGGTGCAGTCATCGAACGGTCGCATGCTGGTCGTGAGGCCCATATCCCCGGCGAACGCATGAACATTCTGTTGGTTGAGGGTCGGTTGCCCGGCTTTCCAGCCAAATCGACCGATCACGGTTTTGTGCAGGACGTCATCCCAGACCTGGTTCGGTCGGCCATTGATGCCGTTCTTGTCTTTGGCCTGAGCGCTGGCGTTGGCGAGAATCGCTTCTTCGGGGATCGCTTCGAGCAGGCCGAGGCCGATCATGGGGGGGGCGATGCGTGCGGAGAAACGCGTATCGGGGTGCATCGGCCCGTAACCGAGTTGAGTGATTTGCAGCTCCGGTTTACGCAGTTCGACTTCGGTGCCGTCCTTGAAGCGCACCGGCACCGGTGTGTACTCGACGCGCACCTTGCCTTCCGGAACCACGCCAGGCACGGCCATGTCCTGGAGCTGGCCGCCGTAGACCGGCTCCGGCACCACGCCGACCTGTTCGATGACGTCGGCCAGTTCCGGGGTGTTGGGGATCGACAGCCTTACCAGCATCGACACTGCATTGTTTGCCTGCGGTGTCGGTGGATGACCGCGACCGTCCTTGATGTGGCAGTTCTGGCAGGCGTTGGTGTTGAACAACGGGCCGAGGCCATCACGGGCGGTGGTGGTCGATGGGGCGATCACCCAGGGGCTGCGGAAGAAGCTGTTGCCGACGCTGAAATCCACCCGGCGCGATGGCGGCAGGTTGGCCGAGGGCAGGGAAAACGCGTTTTGATCGGTCTTGCGCACGGTCGCCGCACCGCCTGAGCGTGCTTCACCGGGCTCGGCTTTGGTGAAGCGCGGGGCGTCATCGCAGGCACTCAGGCCCAGAGCCAGAAACAGTGCGGACAAACGAAGAGGCAGCGAGAGCATCAGACATCCTGCGGACGGGCAAAAACAAAGGCGCAAAGTCTAACAGGGCGCAGGAGTTTGAATAAGAGGAATTATCGTTTACTTGATGTGAGGCCGTGATTTAGAGAAACGCAGCCTCCTTGTGGGAGCGGGCTTGTTCGCGAAAGCGGTGTGTCAGTCAATTCATCTGTGTCTGACCTGCCGCTTTCGCGAGCAAGCCCGCTCCCACAAGGTTTGTGCTTGGCACGTATGAAAAGGCGACCCGAACAGACTGTGTGAAAACACACTGATGGTGGTTTCAAGCAAACGCCCCGACTTGTTCGGGGCGTTTGCTTTTGTGCGGACGGCAGACGAAAAAGGGCGTTTCAGCCCATCAACGCCATCAACTGACGTGCGCCGAGCACGTTAATCGCTCTTTTCAGGTTATAGGCGTTCACCGCCAAGGCCATTTCGGCTCTCGCCCCCTCGAGCTGTCGCAGCAAGAAGCGAGCGTTGCCAAACAACCACTGTTTTAGGTTGCCGAAGGGATGCTCCACAATGGATCTTCGGCTGACCATCATTTCGGGGTGTGCCTGCATTCGCCGCTCCATGCGTTCAAACGCCTCTTCGTGAGCATGGCGTGAGACATATCGGCGCCGGGCCTCAGTACATTGCGCTTTCAGCGGACAAGCGGTGCAGTCGCTGATCGCCGCCTGGTAGATACGATCGCCCTTACTGGTTTGCTTGAGTGTCAGCCATTTTCCGGCGGGACATTGATATCGATCCTGCGACGCATCGTAGGTAAACACTGTTCGGTCAAAGAACTCCTTTTCCTTGCCGCTGGAGTTGCCTGACCAATTGGGTGGTAAATAAACCGTGATGCTCTCATCCTCGCAGGCCTGGAACTGCTTGCCATTCGAGTAGCCTGCATCGGCAGCCACCGTCAACTCATCTTGCTGCAAGTGTTCCTTGGCGGCCTTGGCCATAGGCTCAAGTTGCTTGCGATCATCACTGTCCTGCGTGACTTCATGATGCA